>CAKUFB010000439.1 GCA_934647145.1 uncultured Clostridia bacterium | reverse complement strand
GTTTTCAGACCGCGAAGAATCTGGAGGCTCCAATCTGTGGCCGACAGATTCGCGTGGCCCCGGCGGCAGCAGATGCGTGCAGGCTCAGCCTGCCGGCTGCAAGCGGCACTGCCGACCCCGTAACTCTTGTGGGGCAGTTGCCCCGAGTTTTCAGACCGCGAAGAATCTGGAGGCTCCAATCTATGGCCGACAGATTCGTGTGGCCCCGGCGGCAGCAAGTGGAACCGGGCACTGCCCGGCTAAATGCCTAATGCGGCGAGCAGCTGCGCCTTGGAGCGATAGCCCACGGAGGTGGCGCTGACCTTGCCGTTCTTAAAGAGGATGACGGTGGGGATGCTGGACACGCCGTAGCGGGCGGCCAGCTCGCTCTCGTCGTCCACATTGACCTTGCCGACCGCCACGTCGCCGCGCTCCCCGGCGATCTCGGCGACGATGGGGGCGAGCATGCGGCACGGGCCGCACCAGGTGGCCCAGAAATCGACCAGCACGGGTCTGTCAGCGCGCAGTACCTGTTCCTCAAAGTTGTCCTTTGTCAGAGTGATTTCAGCCATGGTTTATTCTCCTTCTTTCTGATTCTCGTTGGATTTGTAATACAGCATACAGTGGCAGAAGCCCTCGAAATTCGGGTCTGCGATCTGCTCGCGGAATTCCTTGCACATGCACTTGTTGTCCTCGGTTCTTTCCAGGCGGCAGGGACAGTAGCCGCCGGTTCGCTTCAGGCCTTCCTTGACCACGCGAACCACCTCCGCGTCCGGATTCAGGGTAATCTTCATGCGCTCTTCCCTCCCCTATTCGCCGCACATTGAGTATGTGCCTGAGACTTATGTCTTATGCGCCGGCGCGCGCCGAAAGACCTTTCCCTTCTTCGGGAGGAATTATAGCATGTTCCATCCGCCTATTTGGCCGCTTTTGCAACACTTTTTTGCCCGTTCGCCGATTTTCCGCAAACTGTCACGCCGCCGCCACACCCGTGAACCGGCCGCGCGCTATAATAAAGGAAAAAACAGCATGAGGAGTATTATCATGGCCACTCAATACGAACAGGACGACCCCCGCGCGCTGCTGGTCAGCACGCTCATGAACAGCGAAGTCACTGACTGGATCCGCCAGTACGCCGCGCCCTATCGCGAGCTGATGTCCTACTACCGCTGCGCGATGATGGAGGTCACGACCAAGTTTAACGTGCTCGACGAGGAGCTGTCCCTGCAGTACGACCGCAACCCGATCGAGAGCATCAAGACCCGCCTCAAGTCGGTCGAGAGCATACTAGGCAAAATGTCCCGCAAAAACCTGCCGCTGACCGTGGAAAGCGTCGAGGAAAACCTGAACGACGTGGCCGGGGTGCGCGTGATCTGCGCCTTCCCGTCGGACATCTACCGCCTGGCCGAGGCCTTCCTCCGCCAGGACGACGTGCGCCTGATCAAGACCAAGGACTACATCAAGGAGCCCAAGCCCAACGGCTACCGCAGCCTGCACCTGATCGTCGAAATCCCCATCTTCCTGCACGACCAGAAGCGCATGATGAAGGTC
>CAKUFB010000438.1 GCA_934647145.1 uncultured Clostridia bacterium | reverse complement strand
GTGGGGCTACTCCAACAAGGTGCTTGACCTGATCGAGCGCATGTACACTGTGGACCACAAGTAAAGCAAGGCAAAAGCACAACGCCTCCCAAAGCGGGTTTCCGCCTCGGGAGGCGTTTTTCAGCTTGTCAAAAAAGTTTTGACAAGCTGAGCTCCCCTTTCAGGAGAGCCTTGATTGCGCCGACCGTGCCTCCCCTGAAAGGGGAGGTGCCTGCGGCGCAGGCGGTGGGGTTTGAGGACACAGAATTCGGGAAGTCCAGTCTATGCTTCCCGAATTCGTCGCCAGAACCGGCGGCAGCAAGTGGCCGTCGGCCCAGCCGACCGGCAGCAGGTGGGTGCAGGCACTGCCTGCCCGGCGGCAGCAAGCAGAACCGAGTAGTGTTCGAGTCGGCAGTGCCGACCTTCAATCCGCAGGGAACCCTGCGGATTCGCAGACTTCGGCCGCTTCAATCTATGGCGGCCGATAGTCGTCGATAGAACCCGCGGCAGCAAGTGGGTGCAGGCTCAGCCTGCCCGACCGGCAGCAGGTGGGTGCAGGCACTGCCTGCCCGCCTCGGGAGGCGCTTTTTTCAGGCTCAGGCGCCTTACAGGTCGTCCGCGTCCTGCACGGGCTGTTCGTCGTAGAGCGGGTCGCCGGTATAGCTGCCCTGAACGTCCGAATGGATGGGCTCGGCGGGCTCGGGAAAGACGCGCGGAACCTGAGCAGCGATGCGCTCGGCCTTAGTGGACTGCTTTTTCTTCATATCGATCACCTCGCGCACAGTATGCCCATGCCCGCAGGAAAGCATGCGGGCGGCGGCGCATAGAGTATACGCAGACGAGCGGAGGAGGCGGCGAATGAAGAAGCGAAACTGGGCGCAAAGGAGCGCCGCGATACTGTGCCTGATCCTGGTGCTGGGCAGCGCGCGAGGAGACGCGCAGGAGCCTGCCGCCGACCTGCCCGCGCCCGGTGCGCGCGCGGCGGTGCTGATCGACGGGGCGAGCGGGCGGCTGCTGTACGGAAGCAGCGAGCATAAGCAGCTGCCCATGGCCTCCACGACCAAGGTGATGACGGCGCTTCTGGCGCTTGAAAGCTGCTCGCTGCAGGAGACTGTGACGGCCAGCAGGCGCGCCAGCGGCGTGCCGGGCACCTCGATCTACCTGCGCGAGGGCGAACGGCTGACCATGGAGGAGATGCTGCTGGGCCTGATGCTGCGCAGCGGAAACGACGCGGCGGTCGCGATTGCCGAGCACGTGTCGGGCAGCGTGGAGGCCTTCGCGCAGAGAATGAACGAGCGGGCGCAGGAGCTGGGCGCGCAGGCGAACTTCGTCACGCCGAACGGGCTGGACGCGGGCGGACACTCGATCAGCGCGCTGGGGCTGGCGCTGGTGGCGCGTCAGGCGATGACCCTGCCCGACTTTCGCCGCATCGTGGGCACGCAAAAGGCGACCATCCCCTGGCCGGGCAACGACTTCGACCGGGTGCTGACCAACAAAAACCGGCTGCTGCGCGAATATGAGGGCGCGACCGGAATCAAGACCGGCTTCACCTCGAAGGCCGG
>CAKUFB010000437.1 GCA_934647145.1 uncultured Clostridia bacterium | reverse complement strand
AGCAGCAGCATGGGCAGGCAGTAGGCCAGGATGAAGTCCCACGCGGTCATCGGCGAGGAAAACAGCCGGGTCAGGAAGGACGAGCAGCGATCCCTGGCGATCAGCAGGCCGGAGAGCAGCGCCACGAAGGACAGCCCGAATACCGCGATGCCCGGGGCGAGCGACGAAATGGCGAACATCTCCACCGGCACGTGCGCCTGAATCGCGCAGAGCAGCAGCATGACGATCAGCGGAAAGGCCAGACCGAAGAGCAGCGTCAGCGGGTCGCGCGCCAGCTCCTTGAGGTTCCTTCGGGCGAACACCCACATTCTCATTTGACATCCCCCTCTCCGGCCAGGCGCACGAACGCGTCCTCGAACGAATCGGCGCCGGCGCGCGCCTTGAGCTCGGCCGCCGTGCCCAGCGCGACCAGCCGGCCGTGCGCCATCACGCCGATGCGGTCGCACAGCGCCTCGGCCTCCTCCAGGTAATGCGTGGTCAGGATGAGCGTCATTCTTCCCTTGAGCGAGCGGATGTGCGCCCACAGTTCCCGCCGCGCCAGCACGTCCAGCCCCAGCGTCGGCTCGTCCAGGAACAGCACCTTCGGCTCGGACACCAGCGCCATCGCGATCGACAGCCGCCGCTGCCAGCCGCCCGACAGGATTTTAGCGCGCTTGCGCTCCACCTCCTGCAGCGAAAACTGCCCGATCAGCCGCGTCGCCTTTTCACGAGCCTGCTTCGGGCCGCTGCCGTATATCCCCGCGATCAGCTCCAGGTTCTCCCGCACGCTCAGAAGCGGCGCGACCGCCGTCTCCTGCGGGGATACGTTGATCAGCGGCTTGACCAGGCCGCTCTCTTTCGCGACGCTGCGCCCCAGTATGTATGCGTCCCCCTCGGTGGGGGCGGTCAGGCAGGAAAGCATCCGGATGGTCGTCGTCTTGCCCGCGCCGTTCACGCCCAGCAGGCCGAACAGCTCGCCCTCGCCGATGGTCAGGCTCAGGTGATCCACCGCCGGGCGATCGTAGACCCTGGTCAGGTTCTTGAGCTCTATGGCGTTCATATCATCACTTCCTGTTTTTTCAGTCCCGCGCTCATTCGTCCGTCTCCTCAGGCGCGCCGGCGTTCTCCGCGTCGGCGAACACGTGCCCCGCCAGCTGCTGAAACAGCCCCTTGGGCGGGATGGCCAGGCCGCGCTTCACGTCGCCCAGCAGAATCAGCGTGTCGCCCGGCTCGATGCCGAACACCTCGCGCGCCTCCTTGGGAATGACAAACTGTCCCTTTTCGCCCACCTTGACCGTCCAGGCGTACTTGCCCCTGGCCTTGGGAAAGCCCATAATACCCACCTCCGAAAAGTATGATTTGTATAACTCGTTCAACTGAACATAGTATACTCCCTTTTCACCCGCCTGTCAAGCGCGATTTTACCTGTCCCCTCTTTTGCCGGGACTGAAATAATGCTATTATAGGCGGTAAGAAACCAATCATTCGAGGAAACGCATTACAAAGAGTATTTCAAACCACATTGCATTCGGGGAATCACATTTCTGTTTCCTGTTTTGCTGCGTGGATCAAAGT
>CAKUFB010000436.1 GCA_934647145.1 uncultured Clostridia bacterium | reverse complement strand
GCAATGAACAGCTATGACCTGATCGTCGTGGGCGGCGGCCCGGCCGGCATGACGGCGGCGCTGTACGCGCTGAGAAACGGCAAAACCGTGCTGATGCTGGAGAAAAACGCGTTCGGCGGTCAGATGAACGACTCGCCGCGCATCGAAAACTATCCGGGTATCCCCTCGATCAGCGGGCTGGAGCTGGCCGACCGCATGATGCGCCAGGTCATCGATCAGGGCGCGCAGGTCGAGCTGGAGAACGCCGTGCGCATCGACGCGAACGGCCCGCGCAGACTGGTGCGCACCGAGGAGGGCTCGGTCTATGAGGCGGGCGCGGTCGTGCTGGCTACCGGCGCAAAGCATCGCCTGCTGGGCCTTCCCGGGGAGGAGGAGCTGATCGGCAGCGGCGTGTCCTTCTGCGCGCTGTGCGACGGGGACTTCTTCGCGGGGCAGGAGGTGGCGGTCGCGGGCGGCGGCAACTCGGCGCTGATGGAGGCGCTGATGCTGTCGGACGTGTGCGCGCGCGTGACCGTCGTGCAGGATCTCGACTGTCTGACCGGCGAAAGGAGCATGCAGGAGGCCCTGCGCGCCCGCGAAAACGTGCGCATACTGACCGGGCAGCGCATACTCGGCCTGCTCAGCGAGGACGGAAAGCTGACCGGCCTGCGCCTTGAAGACGCGCGCGGCGAGACCCGCCTGCCGGTGAGCGGCCTGTTTGTCGCCATCGGCCTGATTCCGGACAACGAGCCCTTCGCCGACCAGGCCGCGCTTGACCCGCAGGGCTACGTCGTCGCCCGCGACGACTGCCTGACCGACCACGAGGGCGTGTTCGCCGCCGGGGACTGCCGCACCAAGGCCGTCCGCCAGATCGCGACCGCCGTCGCCGACGGAGCGGTCGCCGCGCTGGCCGCCTGCAGGTATCTGAATCGCTGAACGCAGGGGGGCAAAGTATGGTACTGGAACCGCAGGATTTGAAGCTGTTTTTTGAACTGTGGCTGCCGCTGCTGGACTACGTAAACGGAAGGTGTAAGGTTCTGGAGGGCGCGGCGAAAACCATTGAGGATGTGAAGAGCATTGCCAACTGCCTGTGGGCGCGTCCCCAGATGATCGACGAGTACCTTGCTCAGGCCGGACTGCCCGAGGAGCGCGCTGAACTGGTCGCCGCCTGGAAGCGCTGCATACCCGGCAGGTTCTTCATCGAACGTCACCTGAAAAAGGGCTCGGTGTTCATTCGCACGGAAGGCGGGGCGGTCTACCTGGTTTCCGGGCTCCAGTCGAGCTGGGAGGAAATGCTTGATGGACGACCGCTGCCCGCCATGGTCGACACGACGCTGATCCCCTTCCGGGGACGGATCGTGACCGACGGGCTGATTGCGCTTTCCCGTGTGTGCTTCGGCAGGAACTATCGTGAAGAGCTCAGGGAAATCTATATGAATGCGAAGAAAAGCGGCGAGCTTCACCTCATCATATGAAAAAGCGAGACCCGGGGAAGATGATTCCCCGGGCCAGCTTGTCAAAAAAGTTTTGACAAGCTGGTGGACGGGGAAGCAAGCTCCCCCGCCACTGCCACCCTCACCAG
>CAKUFB010000435.1 GCA_934647145.1 uncultured Clostridia bacterium | reverse complement strand
CTGATCGGCCGCCGCGGCGAGACGCTGGATTCGCTGCAGTACCTGACCGGCCTGTACGTCAACAAGCACCGCAGCGATTACATCCGCGTGTCGCTCGATTCCGAAAACTACCGCGGCAAGCGGGAGGAGGCGCTGACCAGGCTGGCGCAGCGCATGGCCGCCCGCGCCCGCAAGACCGGCCGCAAGGTGACGCTCGAGCCGATGAACCCCTATGAGCGCCGCATCCTGCACTCCGCATTGCAGGCCGATCCCTATGTGACCACCCACAGCGAGGGCGAGGAACCCTACCGCCGCGTCGTGATCACCCTCAAGGGCTATGAAGATTGACACTCATGTGCACACCAGCGAGGTGAGCGGCTGCGGGAAGGTGCCGGGCGCTGAGATGGCGCGCCTGTACAGGCAGGCGGGCTACGGCGCGATCGTCATCACCGACCACCTGATCGCCGGGGCGCATCAGGACATGACCCCCGAGGCGCGCGCCGAATGGTACGTCAGCGGCTATCGCGCCGCCAAGGCCGAGGGCGAGAAAATCGGCCTGACCGTGCTGCTGGGCGCAGAGCTGCGTTTTTTCGGCGGCAGCGAGGATTTTCTGCTCTACGGTCTCACGCCTGAGGACGTGCGGTGGGTCTTCGAAAAGCTGGACGCGGATGTGCGCCTCGACGGCCTTTACCCGCTGGTCAGGCAGACCGGACGGATGCTGCTGGTTCAGGCCCATCCCTTCCGCGAGCCGCTCAGCCACGCGCCGACCGAGCTGCTCGACGGCGTGGAGGTCTACAACGCCGCCAACGCCAACCACAAGAACCACAACGACCAGGCGCTTGCCTACGCGCTTTCGGCCCGGCCAGGGTTCATCCAGACCAGCGGCTCCGACGCGCACCATCTCAGTCAGGTGGGGCACGGCGGGCTGATCGTTGACGCGCCCATCCGCACGGAAGGCGAGCTGGTTTGCTGGCTCCGGGCGCACCCCGTGCCCGAGCGGATCGAGGATTAAGGCGCCGCCGCACAATTCAGCGGCGCGTCGACCGATCACCTCATTTGTGTGGTGTTGCCTTAAATTTGAGAGAGCTCTTCGGAATGTCCGAAGGGCTCTTTTTTATGTAGCTGAGACGCTGTGCCGACGTGCAGCCCGCAGCCCAACGGGCTGCGCAGTCGGGGCCCCCGCCGCCGAAGGCGTGCGGGGAGATGGCGCGGCGGCGAAGCCGGCGCGCACCCCGCAGCCCAACGGGCTGCGCAGTCGGGGCCCCCGCCGCCGAAGGCGAGCGGGGAAGCGGCGCGGCGGCGAAGTCGCCACGCCTTCCGCAGCCCAACGGGCTGCGCAGTCGGGGTCCCCGCCGCCGAAGGCGTGCGGGGAGATGGCGCGGCGGCGAAGCCGGCGCGCAATCCGCAGCCCAACGGGCTGCGCAGACTGTCAAAAAACTTGGGAGAGCTCGAGAGGGCCGCAGCCCTTTCGAACTTTCAATCGTGCCCAGCGGCATGTACGGTGGGCACGGGGCGATTTTTGCGCCGGAAAATCCCATTTTCCAGAGAAAAAATCGTTTCCTTGCAGTTTTTGCGCCCGGAAATCTCTTAGATTTCAGCAAAAACTGGTGAGGGTGGCAGGGAGG
>CAKUFB010000434.1 GCA_934647145.1 uncultured Clostridia bacterium | reverse complement strand
GGGCAAGGTCATCCTGAGTCGGCTGATTCGCTTTCTCTTGGACGGGCGCGGCTTTGAGCGGATCGTCCTGAGCACCACCCCCGAGAACCTGCGCGCACGGCACGTCTATGAGCGGCTGGGCTTTTGCGAGCTGCGCGTGAACGAAGGCTCCTGGGTCGATCAGGACGGGAACCCGCGTTCGTCGGTGGAGTACGAGCTGACGCGGGAAACCTTCAGAGACCTTGATCGGACGGTCGTCTGAATAACGGCCGTTTTTTGCAGGCGGCCTCTCCCCCGCCCCTTGACACTCGGGGAAAATGCTGGTATACTGGCAAAAATGATCTGAAGGGGGAGTTGGTTTGATCGTACGGCCGCTGCGGATGGACGAAATCATCCAGGCAGAATACAACCGATGCATCTGTTTCAAAATGAATGTGGACTTTGAGGCGCGCCGCCGGGAAATTGCCGAGGGCAGGGATTCGGTCGAGGGGCGCTGGGGCGCGTTCGACGAGGACGGCACGCTGCTGTCCTACGTGATGAACAACCCGTTTATCGTGTACTTCGACGGACACGCCGTGCCCTGCGGCGGCATCGGGAGCGTCACCACGCTGCCCGAGCACAGAAACCGCGGCGGGATTCGCGCCATCATGGAGCATATTCTGCGTTCCGGGCGCGAAAACGGCGAGGTCTTCTCGATCCTCCATCCGTTTTCCGCCGAATTTTACCGCAAGTTCGGCTATGAGTGCGCCGACGGCTGCTTCAGTCACACCCTGCCCGTCAGGGAGCTGGCCGGCTGGAGGCACACCGGCTGGACGCGCCGCCTGCGCATGGGAGACGAGCCCGACCTGTCCGAGCTGGGCCGGCTGACCGACCGCTTCGCCCGGCGCTACAACCTGTGCCTGACGCGCGACGACCCCTTCCTGCGGCGCAGGCGCTTTAAGCCGAGCGACGAGCAGGCGCTCAACCAGCACCGGTTCGCCTACCTGCTGGGCGACGACGAGGGCGCAAAGGCGTACCTGCTGTACACGGCCGCGGAAGACCGCACGCTGGCCGTACAGGACGTGGCCTACGACGGCGCGGAGGGACTGCGCATGCTGCTGGGCTTCCTGAGCCGGATGAGCGCCGACTACCAGAGCGTCGCGCTCTGCCTGCCCGAGGACGCGTATCTGCCCGCGCTCGTGCCCAACCCCGCCTCTGTGCGAACCGTCCGCAGCAACGGCCTGATGGCGCGGGTGGTACACGTGGAGAAGGCGCTCGCCCTGGCGAAGAAGCCGGAGGGACTTCGCGTGGTCGTCGAGGTGCTCGACGACGCGCTGCCCGAAAACAGCGGGCGCTACCTGGTCACGGACGAAGGGGTCTCCCGCACCGACGAGCAGCCCGATCTCACCGCGGACGTCCGCGTCTTTACGCAGATCATACTGGGCTACATCAGCCTGGACACCGCGCTGCTGCGGCGCGACCTGACCCTGCACAAAAACCGCGGGCAGCTCGAGCGCTTCTTCGTGCGCAAGCCGATCTTCTGCTGGGAGGCGTTCTAAGACACGCATCCCCTCCGGATTATCCGGAGGGGATGTCAGCTTGTCAAAAAAGTTTTGACAAGCTGGCGGACGGGGAAGCAAGCTCCCCGGCCAGGTGCCGCGGCTC
>CAKUFB010000433.1 GCA_934647145.1 uncultured Clostridia bacterium | reverse complement strand
TAATCGCACCCTGCGAACTTAACTTGACGGGAATAGAGGACGGCATTATAATGTAGGATAGAAAATAGCGATGAACGGGAAGAGTAGTTTTTTCTGGAAGGCTCAGAGAGAGGCGGTCAACGGCTGAAAGCCGCCTTGCCGGAGAAAAAGCGAAGTGCGCCCGAGAGCTGCCGCGCCGAAGGACGAGTAGGCGCTGCCGGCCGGCCCCGTTACGGCTCTTGAGCGGAAGCGCGTCGATGAAAAGGGCGCTTCAAACAGAGTGGAACCACGCATCGCGTCTCTGCACGAGGCGCGGCTTTTGTTTTTTGGGGGAGGATTCATGTTCAAGTATTGGAAGAGCGACATTCAGGCGGTGCTGTCGCGCGACCCGGCGGCGCGGTCGGCGCTGGAGGTGGTGCTGTGCTATCCCAGCTTTCGCGCGGTACGCAGTCACCGGCGGGCGCACTGGCTGTGGACGCACGGCCTGAAGCTGCTGGCGCGGCTGCTGTCCCAGCGCAGCCGGCACAAAACCGGCATCGAGATCCATCCGGGCGCGACGATCGGCGAGGGCCTGTTCATCGACCACGGCATGGGCGTAGTAATCGGCGAGACGACCGAAATCGGCAATAACGTCACGCTGTATCAGAACGTCACGCTGGGCGGCACGGGCAAGGACGTGGGCAAGCGCCACCCCACGATCGGCGACAACGTGGTTATCGGCGCGGGCGCGCGGGTACTGGGCCCGTTCACCGTGGGCGAGGGCGCGAAGATCGGCGCGAGCGCCGTGGTGCTCAAGGAGGTCCCGGCCTACTGCACGGTGGTGGGCAATCCCGGCCGCATTGTGCGCATGGGCGACCGGAGGGTGCCGATCGACCTGGATCAGGTGCACCTGCCCGACCCGGTCAAGGAGCGCATCAGCGCGCTCGAGGGGCGCATCGCCGAGCTGGAACGGTGCAGAAAATGCGACGAATGCGAGCAGTGCGCAAGCTGCCAGGAAGAAGTCTGCATGAGAAAACAACTCAGGGAGGAAAAAATCCATGAAGCTCTATAATTCAGCCACCCATACCAAAGAGGAATTCGTGCCCAACCATCCGGACATCGTGAAAATGTATACCTGCGGCCCGACGGTGTACCACTTCGCGCACATCGGCAACCTGCGCTCCTACATCATGGAGGACGTGCTGGAGAAGTACCTGCGCTACCTGGGCTACAACGTCAAACGCGTGATGAACATCACCGACGTGGGTCACCTGACCTCCGACGCGGACGAGGGCGAGGACAAGATGCTCAAGGGCGCGCGCCGCGAGCACAAGTCTGTCATGGAGATCGCGCAGTACTACACCGACGCGTTCTTCTCCGACTGCAAAAAGCTCAACATCAAGCGGCCGGACGTGGTTGAGCCCGCGACCCACTGCATCGACGACTACATCCGCATCATCACCCGGCTGATGGACACCGGCTACGCCTATTTCGCGGGCGGCAACGTGTACTTTGACACCTCCAGGCTGGAGAAGTACTACGTCTTCAACGACTTCGGCGAGGACGACCTGGCCGTGGGCGTGCGCGAGGGCGTGGAGGAGGACACCAACAAGCGCAACAAGAACGACTTCGTGCTGTGGTTCACCAAGTCCAAGTTCGAGGATCAGGCGCT
>CAKUFB010000432.1 GCA_934647145.1 uncultured Clostridia bacterium | reverse complement strand
CCCCCAGACCCCCACCGAAGTTTGTCCGCTGTCGACACAACCGACCTGCCTGCGACGAATTCGGGAACTTTAATCTATGGTTCCCGGATTCGTGCGGCCTCAGCGGCAGCGCGAGTCGGCAATGCCGACAGTAAATCCGCAACGCGGATTGGCAGACCTTGACCGCTTCAATCTATGGCGGTCAATGGTCGTCGCTAGAACCCGCGGCAGTTAGGGGCAGTTACCCTGAGTCTTCTGCCTGCGAAGAATTCGGGAGCTTTAATCTATGGTTCCCGGATTCGTGTGGCCTCGGCGGCAGCAAGTGGGTGCAGGCTCAGCCTGCCCGGCCTGCCCCGTTGGCAGCTGAAGCAGCAGCCTGTTCACCGTGCGCATGGCCTGCACGTACTCCTCCATCTCCTCATCCGGAAGCAAAGAGAACACCTGCGTCAGCGTCTCCCGCGTCTGCCGCCCGATTCGCTCCTCCAGCTCCCGCGCGGCCTCGGTACACTCCAGCCAGACCACGCGCCGGTTTCCGCTCGGCCGCAGCCGCGTCACCAGGCCCTTTTCCTCCAGATGATTGATCGCGCGCGTGACCTGCTGCTTGGGCATCATCGCCCGTTCGCACACCTCGCTCATCGGCACCGTACCGCCCTCCGACACGATCCCCATCAGCAGGTACTGCACCGGCGTCAGCTCATCGCCCAGCACCGCGCGCATTCGCCTTGAAACCTTCTCGTGATAGAGCCGGTAAAACCGCCTGGTCTCCCAGTTCAGCTCGTCCAGCTTTTCCCGCCCGTTCATCCAAACGCCCCCCTTTCAAGCAAATCGTGAAGGCTTGATGGCCAAATTACGAATATTTTTCAGTCCCGCTTGACATCCTCGCGCGGAGTGGTATAATCATGGTAAACAAAAGTTTATCGTCAATCTGTGATGACTTTTGCTTCTATGATAGCACAAAAACGCGATGTGTCAAGGGGAGGTTTCAATATGTTTGGCAACACGGTGGAGAAGATCGAAAAGCTGGCGCAGAAGGGTCACTATGACAAGATCGCGGCGCACCTGGACGACAAGAACGCGGCGGTTCGGCTGGCCGCAATCGACGCGCTGGGCCAGTGCAAGGACGACGTGGGCTTCAACGCCCTCGTGCCGCTGGTGCACAGCGCCGACCGCGACATACGCATCCACACCGCTCAGGCGCTGAGCGTCCAGAATCAGCCTCGCGCCCGGGCGTACCTGGAGCATCAGCTGCTCTCTGAAAAGGATCCCGAGGTCATCAAGGCGATCGACGAGGCGCTCTCGAAGATCAGCGACCCCGACTGACGCGCGGCTTTGAAAAACGGCATAGCCATCCCCTGGGGGCTCGGTTCTGACCTCCAGGGGACTCTTTTTGCATCGTTTTCGTCCAGTTTGCGCGCTTTATGCCACGAACGCCGCCAGTACAGTCCGCGCGCAAGAACGAGGGGTCTGGGGAAGCGGCGCCTCCCCCGGACCCCTTCCCGCGCCGCTTCGCGGCGCGGCTCACTAGGGAGGGCGGCCTAAACGGCGCGCGCCTCCCCAGACCCCTCCCTCAGGCCTGCCGGCCTGCAAGGAAGCGATTCCCGAGGGGAATCGCATTCGACGGGCGGCTGCGGCCGCCCGCAGGGGGTGGGGGCTCGGG
>CAKUFB010000431.1 GCA_934647145.1 uncultured Clostridia bacterium | reverse complement strand
ACGGCGAGGCGGTGGACAGCACCACGGTCTTCCCCTCGCCCGGACGCGCCCGCTCGAAATCGCGCATGGCCTTCCAGGCGACGGCGGTGTGCGGGTCGATCAGGTACCTGTGCTCGCGCCAGGCCTCGGCAATCGCGCGTATGGTCTGCTCATCGGTGGCGCAGGCGGCGAAAAACTCCTCGTGAAGGCGCGTTTTGACCTCGTTCGTGACCTCGTAGCGGCCCTTTTCGTTCAAGGATTTCATCCACCCGGCGACCCTTTCGGTATCCTCGCCGCACATCAGGTAGATCAGCCGCTCCAGGTTGCTGGAAATCAGGATGTCCATCGAGGGCGAAACGCTCTTTTCGAAGGCGCGGTTTCGGTCGTACACGCCGCTCTGCCAGAAGTCGGTCAGTACGCGGTTGACGTTGCTGGCGCAGATCAGGGTGCCCACGGGCAGGCCGGCCTTCCTGGCCAGATATCCCGCCAGGATGTCGCCGAAGTTGCCGGTCGGCACGGAGAAGTTGAGCCTCTCGCCTTCCTTTATATAGCCCGCGGCCACGCAGTCGGCGTAGGTCTTGAAGTAGTAGGCGGTCTGCGGGGCGAGGCGGCCGATGTTGATCGAGTTGGCGCTGGAGAAGCGCACCTCGCGCTCCGGAATTTCCTTCGCCGGGTCGACGGTCGAGAAGATGCGCTTGACCCCGCTCTGCGCGTCGTCAAAATTGCCTCGAATGGCGCACACCTCGACGTTTTTGCCCGGATTGGTCACCATCTGCGCGCGCTGCACTTTACTTACGCCCGCGTCCGGGTAGAACACGACGATCCGGACGCCCGGCAGATCCTGAAACCCGCAGATGGCCGCCGAGCCGGTGTCGCCGCTGGTGGCGGTCAGGATCATGGTCTCCTCCCTCGCGCCCAGCTTCTTCTTGGCGCAGGTCATCAGCCGCGGCAGAATGGACAGCGCCATGTCCTTGAACGCCGCCGTCGGGCCGTGGTACAGCTCCAGCACCGCGCGCTCGCCCGCAAAGTGCGTGGGCGCGATTTCGGGCGTGTCGAACTTTTCGTCATACGCGCCGCGCACGCACGCCTCGATTTCCTCGGGCGAGTAGCCGGGCAAAAGCGCACTCAGCAGCGCCCGGGCGATGACCAGGTAATTTCGCTCGCCGCGCACGCGGTCATACAGGAAGGGAATTTCGGGCAGCATATACAGTCCCCCGTCCGGGGCCAGGCCGCGCAGCACAGCCTCCACGGCGGAGCATTTTTCCTGGGCGTTTCGAGTACTGGTCAGCAATTTTTATCAGACCTTTCACTTGCAATTTCGATGAGTTCATGATACAATGTTTCCATTCCGGATACAAGTGTTTTTCAGATAAGGACATGTTAAGGGTGATGATCAGATGAAACTGGCGATTCTGGGCTATGGAACCATCGGCGCGGGCGTGTACGAGCTGGCGAAAAGAGCCGGGCTCGAGGTCACGCGCGTACTGGATCTTCGAGAGGTGCCCGAGGGCACGAAGACAACCATGCAGGAGATACTGGCCGACCCCGAGATCGAGCTGGTGGTGGAGACGATGGGCGGCCTGCACCCGGCGTTTGAGTACGCCCTGAGCGCGCTCGAGGCGGGCAAGCACCTGGTCACGGCCAACAAGTTCCTGGT
>CAKUFB010000430.1 GCA_934647145.1 uncultured Clostridia bacterium | reverse complement strand
ATTCCCGGAGAATCTCCGGGAATTCGCAGACTTCGGCCGCTTCAATCTATGGCGGCCGATAGTCGTCGCCAGAACCGACGGCAGCAAGTGCGTGCAGGCTCAGCCTGCCGGCAGCGCCGACAGAAAATTCCCGGAGAATCTCCGGGAATTCGCAGACTTCGGCCGCTTCAATCTATGGCGGCCGATAGTCGTCGCCAGAACCGGCGGCAGCAAGTGGCAGTCGGCCCAGCCGACCGGCAGCAAGTGGCAGTCGGCCCAGCCGACCGGCAGCAGGTGGGTGCAGGCTCAGCGCTGGACGCGGCCGGAGGCGCTGCCGGACATGAGCTTTTTGACCTCGTCAAGGGTGACGCGGTTGAAGTCGCCCTCGATGGTATGCTTGAGCGCGGAGGCGGCCGCGGCGAAGTTGATGGCGTCCTCGTCGGAATAGCCGCTCTGCAGGGCGTAGATCAGGCCGCCGCCGAAGGAGTCGCCGCCGCCCACGCGGTCGACGATGTGGATGGCGTACTGGCGGGAGCGCACGGCGCTGTCGGTGGCTGCGTCGTAGAGCAGGGCAGACCAGTTGTTGTCATTGGCGGAGAAGCTCTCGCGCAGGGTGAAGGCTACCTTCTTCGCGCCGAAGGTGGCGGACAGCTTCTTGGCCAGGTCGCGATAGCCGGCCTCGCTGAGCTTGCCGGTTTCGATATCGGTGCCCTCGGCGGCGATGCCGAAGACGTCCTTGGAGTCCTCCTCGTTGGCGATCATCACGTCGACGTACTTGACCAGCTCGGTCATGACCTCCTTGGCCTTCTCACGCGACCAGAGGTTCTTGCGGTAGTTCAGGTCGCAGCTGATGGTGATGCCCTTCGCCCTGGCGGCCTTGCAGGCCTCGAGGGTCAGCGCGGCGGCCGAGTCGGACAGCGCGGGGGTGATGCCGGTCCAGTGGAACCAGGTCGCGCCCTCGAACACCTTGTCCCAGTCGATATCGCCCACCTGCGCGGTGGAGATGGAGGAGTACTTGCGGTCGTAGATCACCTTGGAGGGACGCATCGACGCGCCCTTTTCCACGAAGTAGATGCCGAAGCGGTCGCCGCCCCTGACCACGCTGCTCACGTCCACGCCGAAGCCGCGCATCTGATACAGGAACGCGTCGGTCAGCGGGTTCTCGGGCAGGCGGGTCACGTAGCGCGCCTGCATGCCGTAGTTGGCCAGCGACACGGACACGTTGCACTCCGCGCCGCCGAAGGTCATTTCCAGCTTATCGGTCTGGCTCAGCCGCAGATAGCCGGGCGGGCACAGACGCATCATCACTTCACCGAAGCAAACCACAACACCCATCGTATGTTACCTCCTGAAATTGCCAAATTTCCTTATTTATAGTTTACCCCAAACCAGGCATTGCGTCAAGGCGTTACTTCTGTTAACTCCGGCCGGGCAGGCTGAGCCTGCAGGCGGTGCTAGCGCCGGCCAAGCGAATCCTTCGGCCATAGATTAGAGCCTCAGGATTCTTCGTTTGCGAAAAACTCGAGGCGGTACCCCACAAGGATTACGGTCGGCTGGGCCGACAGGCACTTGCTGCCGCGAGATAGAACACGAAATCAGCCGCCATAGATTGAAGCGGCTGATTTCTCCGGTTTTCCGGAATACTCCGGAAAACTCTTGTC
>CAKUFB010000429.1 GCA_934647145.1 uncultured Clostridia bacterium | reverse complement strand
GTGCTCGCCACCCTCTCCGTCTCGGTCGCGCAGAAGGCCTCGCCCACCTCGATCATCCTCACCCCCGCCGATACCGGTATCGAGATCGGCAAGACGCTGCAGCTGACCGCCTCGCCCTACCCGGCGAGCGCCTGCAATCACTTCACCTTCAAGAGCAGCAATTCCCGCGTCGCCACCGTCAGCGAGCACGGCCTGGTGACGGCCAAATCGACCGGCAAGGTCACCATCACCGTTACCTCCCGCCAGAATACCCGCGTCAGGGTCACGCGCACGCTGGTCGTGGTCTCGCCCGACTCGCCGCTGTATATCAAGCCCGAGTTCAGCGACCTGACCCTGACCACCGGCACGGTCACGCCGCTGGCCGCCACGGCCTATCCGGTAAACAAGTCACAGAAGTTCCTCTACAAAAGCAGCAGCGCGCGCGTGCTGACCGTCTCCTCTGACGGCCTGATCACCGCCCGGCGCGCGGGCAGCGCCACCATCACCATCACCTCCGCCGCGAACAGCGACGTAACCGCCCTTGTCAAGGTGCGCGTGATGAACCTGCCCGCCCCCACCCGCCTCACGCTCTCCCCCGCTTCGGGTACGCTGCAGGTGGGCGGCACGCTGCAGCTCGGCGTCACGCCCTCGCCGGCCGGAACCAGCGCGAGCGTCGCCTTCACGAGCAGCTCGACCGCCGTCGCCACGGTTTCCGGCAGCGGCCTTGTGACCGCGCGGCAGCCCGGCGCCGTCACGATCACCGCCGTCTCCACGCAGGACAGGCGCGTGACCGCCTCCGTGCGCCTGGTCGTCTATCATCCGGACGCGCCGAGTAAAATCACGCTGCCCGCCTCCGCGCTGGCGCTCGAAACCACCCAGACCTACGAGCTCACGCCCGCCGTCTTCCCCGAGAAGGCCAAGGGCGGCCTGCTCTACCGCAGCGCCAACCCGCGCGTCGCGTCGGTCTCGACCAGGGGCGAAATTTCCGCCCGCAGCGCAGGCGTCGCGCTCATCACCGTCTCCTCGGCCTACAATCCGAACGTCTACGCCTCCGTGCGGGTCTCCGTGTCCAATAAGGCCGCGCCCAGAGCCCTCAGCTCCTCGCTGTCCTCCCGCACGCTCATGGTGGGCGAGACCGCGACGATTACCACCGCGCCCATCCCCGCAACGGCCAGCCGCCTGTACACCTACAGGAGCTCCTCGACCGCCGTGGCCACGGTGGACAAAAACGGCGTCGTCACCGCGAAAAAGCCCGGCACGGCCACCATCACCGTCGCCTCGAAGAAGAAGAGTACGGTCAAGTCCACCTTCCAGGTCACGGTCTACACCAGCGACGCGCCGCGCTCGGTCACGCTGTCCAGCGTCTCGCTCTACCTGACCGAGGACGACTCCGCGCAGCTGACCGCGAACGTCCTGCCCGCGAGCGCCTATCAGAAGGTCACCTGGGCCTCCGACAACCCCAAGGTCGCCGCGGTGTCCTCCACCGGCCTGGTGACCGGCCTGAAGGCGGGCACGGCCACCGTCACCTGCAAAACCGTCAAGGGCGGCCTGACCGCGACCTGCCGCGTGCAGGTGCTGGGCACCACCCTGTCCACCGTCATTCCCGCCCGCACCACCGACATCGCGGGCATCCCCGAAAACCTGGCCAAGATCGACGCGCTGCG
>CAKUFB010000428.1 GCA_934647145.1 uncultured Clostridia bacterium | reverse complement strand
TATGCACATCACGCAACTGACCGTCAAGGACTTCCGCAACTACGCGGAGGCGACCCTCTGCCCCTGCGAGGGGATCAACGTGCTCTACGGCGACAACGCGCAGGGCAAGACCGCGCTTTTGGAGGCGGTCGTACTGTGCTGCACCGGCCGCTCGCACCGCACCAGCAAAGATCGGGAGCTGATTCGCTGGGGGCAGCCCTTCGGCCGCGTCGAGCTGCAGACCCTGCGCGCCGACGGAACGCACGAAATCGAGATCATACTGCCTCAGGCCGAGCGCAAGACGGTCAAGGTGGGCGGCAGCGTGCTTTCGCGCAGCGGCGAGCTGATGGGGCATGTCAACGGCGTGCTGTTCGCGCCGGAGGATCTGCGCATGGTCAAGGACGGCCCGGCCGAGCGCCGGCGGTTCATCGACATCGAGATCAGCCAGACCAGCCCGGCCTACTACTACGCCCTGCAGCGCTACAACCGTGCGCTCAACCAGCGAAACCGCCTGCTCAAGGACGCGCTGGCCACGCCGTCGCTGCTGGACATGCTGGGCTCGTGGGACGAGCAGCTGTGCTCGGCGGGCGCGTTCATCATGGACAGGCGGCGGGCGTTTATCGAGCGCCTGAGCCGGTTCGCGGGCGAAAACCACCGCGAGATCACCGGCGGCAGGGAACGGCTCGAGTGCAGGTACTGTCCCAGCGCGCCGCTGGACGAAACGGGCGAGGCACTGGAGCGCGCGCTGGGCGAGGCGCTTCTCAGGGCGCGGGAGCAGGACGAACGGCGCTGCATGACCTCGGTCGGCCCGCATCGCGACGACCTGCAGCTCACGCTGGACGGCATGGATGTGCGCGCCTATGGCTCCCAGGGCCAGCAGCGCACCTCCGCCCTCTCGCTCAAGCTGGCCGAGCTGACCATCATGAAGGAGGCGACCGGCGAGTGGCCGGTGCTGCTGCTCGACGACGTGATGAGCGAGCTCGACCCCGGACGCAGGCGGCAGCTGCTCTCCCGGCTCAGGGGCATACAGACCCTTGTGACCTGCACCGACCTGACCGACCTGGCCGAGGCCGACGTCGGCGCGGCGTGGCGGGTCACGGCGGGCACGCTGAAGACGGAGAGGACGATCGAGAGGCGGCCTTTCTAAAAAAGCTCCCTCTCGAGCTCTTCCGGAAGGTACGATGATCCGCGAAACAGATTGCTGCCAGCAGCGCATTTCCCCAAATGCAAACGCGGTTCAGAGAGCAGCGCAAACGGAGCCTCCCCCAGCCCGAGCGGCAGCGCCGCCTCACAATCCGCAGGGAATCCTGCGGATTCGCAGAAATCAACCGCTCCAATTTATGGCGGCTGGGTTCGTGTTCCGACCGGCGGTAGCAGGTGGAACCCGGGCACTGCCCGGCGCGCAAACTTCGGTGGGGGTCTGGGGGAGCGCGAAGCGGAGCGGAGCCTCCCCCAGCCAGCCCGCGTCGGCAGTGCCGACTCATGATTTCCAGAAAATTCTGGAAATCCGCAGACCTTGGCCGCTCTAATTTATGGCGGCCAATGGTCGTCGATAGAATGCGCGGCAGCAGGTGGCTGTCGGCCCTGCCGACCGGCAGCGCCGCCTCACAATCCGCAGGGAATCCTGCGGATTCGCAGAAATCAACCGCTCCAATTTATGGCGGTTGATTTCGTCGCCAGAATCGG
>CAKUFB010000427.1 GCA_934647145.1 uncultured Clostridia bacterium | reverse complement strand
CTCCCGCTCCATCTACGGCTGCACCATGGCCGAGCCCGAGTTCAAGGCCCCCGCCGACTGCCGCCTGACCCAGAGCGAGGACGGCAAGCGCCTGTACGTGCACCTGTTCGCCTACCCCTTCGCGCACCTGCTGCTGCCCGGCCTGGCCGGCAAGGTGGACTACGCTCAGTTCCTGCACGACGGCAGCGAGCTGCTCTTTAATGAGGGCAAAATGGAGCACTTCGGCGACGCGCTGCCCGAGGCAAGCGACCTGCTGGTCATCCACCTGCCCGCCGTCAAGCCCAACACGCCCGTGCCGGTCATCGAGCTGTTCCTGAAGTAAGCGGCGTCAGATTAGAGAACGAGGCATACCTCATGAGAACTTCATGAAGTATGCCTTATTTTTGCCATATTGGAGCATCTTTTCCGACACAAGCACTTGACGAATTGCGCGATCTGTGTTTTAATAAATCATATTGAAACTTGCTGCAAGGGAATGATGCACATGTTCGGAAAACGCCACGACGGCCGCCGCCTGCGCAATATCGACCCCATCGTTCAGTTCACCCCCTATATCATGCCGCACCGCGACGACGCGCAGGTGTTTACCCGGCTGAACCTGGACTTCGAGGGCATGACGCGCTACATCCGCGACAAACGCAGGGAGGGCTGCAACGTCACCTACATGACGCTGATACTGGCCGCCTACGTGCGCACGGTCTGCGAGAACCCCGAAATCAACCGCTTCATCATCAACAAGCGGCTCTACTCCCGCAACCACATCTGCGTCTCCTTCGTCACCCTGAAAAAGGGCGTGGGCGACGAGATCGAGGAGTCGCTGTGCAAGATCCTGTTCAACCCCGATGATACCATCTACGACGTCACCGAGCGGGTGGAGGAGGCCATTGAGCAGGCGCGCAAGCCGCAGGATACCAACCTGACCGACAAGGTGGCCCGCACGCTGCTGGGCGTTCCCCTGCTGCCCAACTTCGTGGTCGCGCTGGTGCGCTTCCTGGACAACCACGACATGATGCCCCGGCTCATACACGACGCGAGCCCCTTCCACACCAGCCTGTTCATCAGCAACATGGCCTCGATCGGCATGGGCTATATCTACCACCACATCTACAACTTCGGCACCACCAGCGTATTCGTCGCCATGGGCAAGACCGAGCAGCAGGTGCATGTCAACGCGGACGGAACCTGCCGCAGCAAGCGCGTGCTGCCCCTGGGCGTGGTGATCGACGAGCGCGTGGCCGCCGGCGGCGTGTATTCCAAGGCCTTCGCCGCGATGCAGAAATACATCAACAACCCTTCCCTGCTCGAAGCCCCGCCCGAGCGCGTGATAACCGAGTGCGAGCTTTTGCGCGTGGAGCAGCTCAAAAAGCAGCTCAACGCCTAGAAAAACGCCTTTCTCCAGCCGCCTGGCCGTTTCGCCGGGCGTTTTTTCATGACAAAGGCGGCGACTCCTTCGAGCCGCCGCCTCAGACTCTCGAAAAACCCCCGGAGAGCTCGAGAGGGCCGCAGCCCTTTCGAACTTTCAATCGTGCCCAGCGGCGTGTACGGTGGGCACGGGGCGATTTTTGCGACGGAAAATCCCATTTTCCAGAGCAAAAATCGTTTCCCTGCAGGCTCCGCGCCCGAAAAATCTTCGATTTTTAGCGGAGACTGGTGAGGGTGGCAGGGAGG
>CAKUFB010000426.1 GCA_934647145.1 uncultured Clostridia bacterium | reverse complement strand
GGCATCGGCATGGGCATCACGGGAACGGACGTGACGAAAAACGTGGCGGACATGGTGCTGGCGGACGATAATTTCGCCACGATCGTCGTGGCCGTGGGCGAGGGACGGCGCATATACGACAACATCCGAAAGGCCATCCAGTTCCTGCTGGCCTCCAACATGAGCGAGGTGCTGGGCGTATTCTGCGCCACGCTCATGGGCTTCACGCTGCTGAACCCGGTTCATCTGCTGTTCATCAACCTTGTGACCGACTGCTTCCCGGCGCTGGCGCTGGGCATGGAAAAGGCGGAGCCGGACATCATGAACCGGCCGCCCCGGAATTCCAGAGACGGAATTTTCGCCGGCGGGCTGCTGGGCGACATGATCTATCAGGGAATCCTGGTCACGGCGCTGACGATCCTCTCCTATTGGCTGGGCAGCTTCTTTGAAACGGGCGTTTTCGCGCTGCCCTCGGGCGTGTCGGAGCATGGCATGACCATGGCGTTCCTCACGATGTCCATGTGCGAGATTTTCCACTCCTTCAATCTCCGCTCACAGCGCAAGTCCGTGTTCGGCCTGCATAGCCAGAACCCGGTTCTGTGGGCGGCGATGATCGGCTCGCTTATCCTCACAACCGCCGTTTTGGAGGTTCCCTTCCTGGCCGACGCCTTTGGCTTTACGCCGGTGGGGATCGTCGAATACGGCCTCGCGCTGGGCCTGGCCATACTGGTCATTCCCGTGGTTGAGACGGTCAAGTTTTTCCAGAGGCGCTGTCGGCGGCAGGACAGATGAGCGGCGAGTGAGCCGCAAAAAAACTCTTGTCCCCACCCGCATAGCGGGTGGTCAGCTTGTCAAAAAAGGTTTTCTCAGCCGCCTGAAATCACAGGCGAGCCGGGAGCCCGTACAGGGGCTTTCGGCTCGCCTTTTGCGCGCAGAAACGCGCGTTTCGTGCCAGGATTGGACGTTTCGTGCCAGGATTGGACGTTTCGTGCCAGGCCTCTTTTCAGGGAGCGGCGCATCCTGTATACTGATGTAGACGGAGAGCCGGTGAAAGGAGGGATGCCGTGTACCGAATCGCCATACTGGCCGAGCGGGACGAGGAAGGAAGCGCTTATGCCGATCAGATCGCCGCGTTCTGCCATGAGAGAGGACTGTGGCCGCAGATCGCTTGCTGTTCGAATCAGGAGCGGTTCTTCGAGCATGTGCAGCAGGCCGCGCCCACCAACGCGCTCATTGCGCTGCCGGGTGTGGCGGGGCTGAACGCCGTGGAGCACCTGCGCGCGCTTCTGCCCGCATGCGCGATCATCTGGTGCAGCGATCTGGATTTTTCGCTGCAGGCCTTCCGGCTGCGGGTGGAATACTTCATCCTGAAGCCGGTGAGCGCGCAGAGCCTTCAGCAGGGCCTGAGCGTCTGGCTGGAAAGCGGGAGCTTCGCCCGGCCGACTCGAAGCGAGTGATCGCCGATTCGCTCGGGGAAGCGTTCTCAGGGCGTCTTTTCAGGCCAATTCGCGTCTGAAAAGCTCGCTGCCGTGAACGCCGCCTCATTGAATCATCGCTGACCTGAAACAACGCTGAACGACAACAGGAGGACATGAGAAAATGAAAAGACTGATCCGTACCGCCCTTGCGCTGGCGCTGGCGCTGTGCCTGAGCGCGTCCGCGGCCTTCGCCGCCGCGCTGCCCGTGAAGGCGCT
>CAKUFB010000425.1 GCA_934647145.1 uncultured Clostridia bacterium | reverse complement strand
GCGCACCTTCCACAGGCGATGCGCGCACTTGCCCTGATACTCGCCCTCGCGGCGGCCGATGATCAGGCGGGTTTCCTGCGCCGACGCGCGGCAGGTGATCTCGGTGTGGCAGCTCGTCGCTTGCTCGTAGTCCAGGCTCAGTCCGTCGTCCTCGCGGAAGACGTACCGGGTCTCGCCGCGGGGATACACGTCCAGTATGATCTCCTCGTCGCCGTACTGGCCCACGAAGTCGCGATCCTTCCAGGTGGGGATGATCGCGCCGCGCCGCACGAACAGGCCGCCGCCCTTGCCCTCGGCCGGGGTGAAGTCGACCGCGCAGGGGCCGGTGTGGCGCGCGCCGGTAAAGCAGTCCTCCCACTCGCCCGCGGGGAAGGTCACCCTGTCGGTGAAGGAGGTGACCATCAGGCTGTCGCCCAGCATGAACTGGGTGGTACAGTCGGCGAGCGCCTCGCACTCGGGGAAGGCCAGCGGCATGGGCCTGAGCATGGGCAGGTCGTCCTCGTGCCCCTCGATGGCGGCGGAGTAGATGTAGGGCAGCAGGCGGTAGCGCAGGCGCGCGTACTCGGTGAACGCCTTTTCGTTCTCGTCGCCCACCCACCAGGGCTGCGTGAAGCCGTACCAGCTGTTCAGGTGGCTCCAGGGCAGCAGCATGCCGAAGTGGATGGTCTCCAGGCTGTGCGCGTCCATGTCGCAGGTGGTGTTCATCACGCCGGACATCGCCAGGCTGAGAATCCAGGTCAGCGCGCCCTGACGGCCGCCGTTGTCGCCGGTGGTCATCGCGCCCCAGCGCTGGAAGCCGGTGTAGCCGCCGCAGTAGTGGTTCATCGGGCGCAGGTGGGTCTTCTCGGCGTAGCCCTTGTACATCTGCTTGACGATCAGGGTCTGGTTCAGGTTGTGCATCTGCTCGTCGCAGGCCCCGTTTTTGTAGTTCATGTCCGGGTGAACCTCATAGACCAGCTCGCACGGGTCGATCTTGAACGCCTCCACGCCGTCCTCGACGAAGGGCTTCAGGTGGTCGAACCAGGCCGGCGGGTCGCAGGAATCCTCGCCGCGCACGATGCGCTCCTCCTCGGCGGTCAGGTCGTGATCGACGCACAGCCACAGCTCGGTATGAAAGCCGTAGCGCTTGAGCGCGCTGATGAAGGAGTTGGGGTGCGGGCTTCTGCGCCACTTGGGCATGTGGAAGCGGGTGACCTCCCACTCCTTGTCCAGGCCGTGGTCGTAGAACTTGGTCATCCAGCCCGGCTCAAGCGACACCAGGTCGCAGGGGATGTGCTTGTCGCGGAACATGCGCGCCTCGGACGTGACCTGGAACTCGTTGGCGTAGATGGGCGCGATGTAGGTCAGGCCGTAGGCCCACTTGGGCAGGAGCAGGTTGTGGCCGGTCAGGCGGCAGTACTTTTTCAGCACGCCGGGCATGTCGCCGCCCCAGAGCAGGAACACGTCCATCTCGCCGTCCTCGCCCACCACGGTCAGCTCGTTCTTATCGCGCGCGCCCACGTCCACAAAGTGCTTCCAGTCGTTGTTGATCAGGATTCCCCAGCCCTCCGTGCTCATCAGGAAGGGGATGGGCGCCTCGTCGAACTGGTAATACGCCCAGTTCTGGAACACCCGGCCGCGCAGGTTCAGTCCCTCGCGGCAGCCCTCGCCCTCGCCGTAAAAGCGCTCGGTTTCGGACAGCGACAGCGAAAAGCC
>CAKUFB010000424.1 GCA_934647145.1 uncultured Clostridia bacterium | reverse complement strand
TAGTAGGGCTCGAACCTATGACCTCCACGATGTCAACGTGGCGCTCTAACCAACTGAGCTATAATCCCAAGGACGAGTGTTATTATAGCACGCATTCAGCTGGATGTCAATACCTTTTTTTGAGAAAATGCGCCGAAAGCTGAAAAAGCAAACGCCGCGGCGGTCGGACTGAAAGGCTGGATTTACGTCCGGCGCGCGGCGGGCCACAGGCCGTACTGCTCGGTGTTGCGCAGCGCGCTGAGCATGAGCTCACGGGCGTTGGGCACGCGGCGGCAGAGCAGGTCGAGCAGCTCCTTGGCGTCCTCGCGGCTCGTGCGGCCGTTTGCGGGACAGGGCGAGGCGACGACGGGCAGGCTGAGGCGGCGGACGTCGTGCAGGATCACCTTTTCAGGGGCGTAGATCAGCGGCCGAATCTGCACGACGGGCGTGCGGTCGAAGCGCGTAACCGGCTGGAAGGTGTGCAGGCGTCCCTCGTAGAGCAGGCTCATCAGCAGGGTTTCCAGCGCGTCGTCGCGGTGATGCCCCAGCGCCAGCTTGTTTGCGCCCAGCTCGCGGCACAGGTCGTTCAGCGCGCCCCTGCGCATCTTGGCGCACAGCGCGCAGGGATTCTTTTCGCGCCGCTCCTCAAAGACGATGCGCCCGATCTGCGTCTTGCGGACGACGTAGGGCACCTCGAGCCGGTCGCAGAGCGCCTGAACGCCGCTCAGGTCGAAGGGCTCAAGGCCCAGCGTCAGCGTGACGGCCTGCAGCGTGAACGGGTGCGGGCTGAAGCGCCGGTACAGGCTCAGCGCGTAGAGCAGCAGCAGGCTGTCCTTGCCGCCCGACACGCCCACCGCCACGCGGTCGCCGTCCTCAATCATGCCAAAATCCTGATCGGCGCGGCGAATGCAGCCGAGAATTTCTTTCATGGCGCAAACCTCCTCATGGGATGTGCGGAAGTAAGTGACAGCCGGCACTATCCGGCCTGTCAGCGGCTTTGGGGGGCAGCTGCCTCGAGTTTATAGACCACGAAGAATCTGGAGGCTCTAATCTATGGCCGAAGGATGCGCTTGGCCACCGCGGCAGCGCGAGTCGGCAGCGCCGACCCTCAATCCGCAGGGAAGCCTGCGGATTCGAAGACCTTGGCCGCTTCAATCTATGGCGGCCAACAGTCGTCAATAGGATGCGCGGCAGCAAGTGGCTCCGGGCACTGCCCGGCGGCAACAGGTTGTGGGGCAGTAGACCGGTTTTTTCGACCGCGAAGCATCCTGAGGCTCTAATCTATGGCCGAAGGATGCGCTTGGCCACCGCGGCAGCGCGAGTCGGCAGCGCCGACCTTCAATCCGCAGGGAAGCCTGCAGATTCGAAGAAATCAGCCGCTCCAATTTATGGCGGCTGGTTTCGTGTCAGGATTGGCGGCAGCAAGTGGCTCCGGGCACTGCCCGGCGGCAACAGGTTGTGGGGCAGTTTCCTCAAGCCTTCCGACCACGAAGTACCCTGAGGCTCTAATTTATGGCCGAAGGGTACGTGTGGCCGGCGCTAGCAGTTGGCTGCCCGGCCTGCCTGCCGGCGCTGGCGGTCGATTTCGTAGAGACAGATGGAGGCGGCGCAGCCCGCGTTGAGGGAGGACGCGCTGCCCTGAATGGGGATTTTGGCCAGCGCGTCGCAGTGCTCCTTCCAGCCCTTGGACAGGCCGAAGGTCTCGTTGCCGACGAGCAGCAGCGTGGGGC
>CAKUFB010000423.1 GCA_934647145.1 uncultured Clostridia bacterium | reverse complement strand
TGCCCACCGTACACGCCGCTGGGCGCGATTGAAAGTTCGAGAGGGCTGCGGCCCTCTCGAGCTCTCCGGGGTTTTTTCGACAGTCTGAGCCGCCGCAGGGCGGTTGTAAGGCGGCTCCTGAACAGCACACAGCCCGGCGACAGGACGCGCGGCAGCAAGCGGCTGTCATCCCTGCCGATGCGGACTAACTGAGGGAGGCTCCGCTCCGCTTCGCGCTCCCCCAGACCCCCACCGAAGTTTGCGCGCTGACGGCCGGATAGCGGTCGTGGAAGCGCCATGCGGCGGGGCGATCCCCCGGGCGGCCGCAGCCGCCCGTCCATGCGATTCCCTTCAGGGAATCGCTTCCCTGCGAGCCGACAGGCTCGTGGGTGGGGTCTGGGGAGGCGCGGCCGTTCAGGCCGCCCTCCCCAGCGTCCCGTCCTGCGGCGGCATAGCCGCCGCAGGACGGCTGTAAGGCGGCTCCTGAACAGCACACGGTGACGACAGGATGCGCGGCAGCAAGCGGCTGTCGACTCTGCCGATGCGGACTAACTGGGGGAGGCTCCGCTTCGCTTCGCGCTCCCCCAGACCCACACCGAAGTTTGCGTGCTGCTGACGCCTCTTCATCCGGAGAGGCACATTCATCAGGCCTTTGCCAGAAAGGAGACGCGCATGGACGCGATTGTGTATTCCACCAGCCCAAAGGCGACCCAGGCGCTTTCCGCGCTGCTGGCCGAGGCGGGGCTGCGCGCACTTTCGCCGGAGGAGGCGAGTGACACCCCCTGCGAGGTGATTGTGATCAACGCGCCGCTCGAGGGGCAGGACGCGCAGGCGCTCGCCGCTGCCCTGGCCCGACAGACTAGCGCGGGCGTGCTGATCCTGAGCCAGACCCCCTGCCCGGCGGCCGAGGAGGCGGGCGCGTTCTGGGTGAGCAAGCCGCTCTCCCGCGCGCTGTTTGCGCAGGCCGTGCGGCACGCGGCATGCCTTTCGCGCCGGCTGAACAACCTGGGCAATGAGAACAGCCACCTGCGTACTCAGCTCGACGAGGTCAGGCGCATCGACCGCGCGAAGCTCCTGCTGATGCAGTATCTGGGCATGACCGAGCCGCAGGCGCACCGCTATATTGAAAAGCAGGCGATGGATCTGCGCCTGAGCCGCGCGGAGGTCGCCCGAAGCATCCTGATTAACTACGCGGGCGTCGATTGAAAATGCAGGCTGCTCCATGCGCTTCCGCCGAATTTCGCGAGAAAAGCGCAGGTTTTCGACTGAAAAGCGCCGGTTTGCAGCTTGTTAAATCCTGAAATTTCAGTTGACAGGGGCGGTTCGCCCTGCTATAATACCTCCATTCCATGGCAAAGGCGCCGTGAGCGAGTGCTCGCGGCGTCGCTTTTTTATTGTTTTGCAAATGCGTATTAGGAAAGAAGGAACTCAGTCATGAGTCGAACGTACATCCCTGCGGGTTACCAAAGCGCACTCAGTCTCTACGACACCCAGGCCGCCATCGGTCAGCTCAAGCGCATTTTCGAGGATCAGCTGTCGGTGGCGCTGAACCTGAAGCGCGTTTCCGCGCCGCTGTTTGTCGATCCGGGCACCGGCCTGAACGACGACCTGAACGGCGTGGAGCGCCCGGTGTCCTTCGACATCGCCGACACGTGCGGCCACGGCCAGGTAGTGCACTCGCTGGCCAAGTGGAAGCGCATGGCGCTCAAGACCTACGGCTTCCCGGTGGGCGAGGGTCTGTATACCGA
>CAKUFB010000422.1 GCA_934647145.1 uncultured Clostridia bacterium | reverse complement strand
GGGAAGCACGCTCCCCCGCCACTGCCACCCTCACCAGTCTCCGCTAAAAATCAAAGATTTTTCGGGCGCGGAGCCTGTAGGGAAACGATTTTTTCTCTGGAAAATGGGATTTACAAAAACCGACCCGTGCCCACGCTGTGCGTTTGCACTGCCCGCGTCGGCAACGCCGACAGGAGTTTTTCGGAGAATTCCGGAAAACCGGAGAAATCAGCCGCTTCAATTTATGGCGGCTGGTTTCGTGTTCTGTCCGGCGGCAGCAGGTGCATGCAGGCTCAGCCTGCCCTCTCGAGCTCTCCGGGGGTTTTTCGACAGCCTGAAACCCCTCCGGGCGAAGGCCCGGAGGGGTTCAATGATTACTCAAAGCTGGCCACAGTCGGCTTGCAATGCGGGCAGGGCTGCTTTCCATCGGTCACCGCCTCGGAGAGCTTGTGCGCGGTAAAGGTCATCTGCACGTTGCTCTGGCACTTGTTCGCGGCATGGTAGTACGCGTCCTGCTCATTGAAGTAGACCAGCGCGTCGCCGTTGGTCATACGGCTCGGGTCAAGCGCGCGGGCGCGCACCTCCTCGGGCAGCTCGTTTTCATACTGCAGCGCGCCGCAGGCCGGGCAGGCGATCAGTATTCCCTCCTGCGCGGGCAGGTCTGTAAACAGCATTTCCGCGGCGCCGCCCTGAATCAGGACGCACTCGCCCGTCAGGTGCCAGCAGTTCCTCTCGTCCAGCCAGACCAGCCATGCGTTTTCGTCGGCGTAGCTTTCCGGCACCGGGCCGCAGTACGGGCAGCGGTTCTTGCCCGCCGCAAGCGCCTCGGCCACGGTATGCTCGCGGCCCTGGGTCATCGCGCCGCACACCGGGCTGCTGTGGTAGTTCACGCCGGTCGTGGTATAGTAGACCTTGCTTTCGGCGGCGAAAACGCGGGGCGCAGGCGTAGGCGTGGCGGTCGGCACGGGCGTGCGCGTGGGCGCCTGGGTCGCAGTCGCCTGCGTGGGCGGCGCGGTCTCAGCCTGCTCGGGCGGCGGCGTGTTGCTGCCGGACGCAGTGTCGGCCTGCGGCTCGCCGGTGTCCTCGGGCAGAGCGGTTTCGGTCGGCTCGGGCGTGGCGGTCGGCTCAGGCGACGCGGTCGGTTCGAGCGCATCGGCGGTCAGGTCGGACGCGCCCTTGAGCGCCAGATCGACTGCGTAGCGCGCGCGGTTCTGCAGGTACTCCTCCGGCTCGCGAACCAGCCGCAGCCGGGGCGCTCTGGTCGGCTCGGGCGTGGCGGTGGGCTCGGGCGTGGCGGTCGGCACGGGCGAGGGGGTAGCGATGACGGTCTGCACGCCGCGCAGCGCCTGATTTCCGGCCGCGGCCAGTATGCCCGGCAGGTTATCGGCGACGGCGTACCAGTTTTCCTGAGCGCGCTTCGCGTCCTCGCGCGCCCTCTCGCCCAGTCCGGCCACGCGTTCGCGCGTCCAGTCGAGTGCGGAGAGCACCGCGTCCTGTCCCTTTTTGACGGTGGGATTGCCAAAGTCGGTCAGCAGCGACACGCTCAGCAGCGCAAAGCATACGATCAGCGACACGATCGACACGAACAGCTTCTTAAAGCCGTTCCAGCGGATGGTTCTGCGCCACAGCAGCACCATCCCCACCGGGTAGCACAGCACGAGCAGGATCAGCGTGATCAGCTTGTACAGCCTGCGCCGGGGCGGCTTTTTTCGGGGAGCGCGCATGCCGGGGCGCTTTTCGGAACGCATCATGT
>CAKUFB010000421.1 GCA_934647145.1 uncultured Clostridia bacterium | reverse complement strand
CCGACGGCTCAAATCGTAGATTTGAGGCGCGGCACCTGGCCGGGGAGCGTGCTTCCCCGTCCACCAGCTTGTCAAAACCTTTTTTGACAAGCTGACAGCGCCTGCCGCAGAATCGACGTTCTGCGGCGGGCGCTGCTTTTTTCAGTTTACACCGCCCGCTTCGGTATGCTATAATGAACCCGAAGCGCATCATCAAGCGTTCATCAGAAGGAGGGCCTGTGCCATGAGCAAACTCCCGGTGTCCATCATCATCGACGATCCGGCTCCCGGTATTCATGTATACTATCACCATGTCCCCGGCCACACGCTGGCGGACGGGCAGAAGCTGCTGCCCTTCGTCCCCAACGACATGCTGTATGATTTCTGCGACCTGGTCGAGGAGTACGGCCTGGGCGGCAAGTTCACGGTGGTGCCCATGCCCGGGTGCCAGGGCGACCTGATGCACGGCCTGAAGGGGGTCGGCGAGGAAACGCTGGCCGACTGGATTTCGACCGTCCGCACTCGAATCATGCCGTATTTCGACATCTGCCCCGAGATTCTCACCCATGCCAACGCCATTGACCTGGCCACCGGCGAGATCCTGCCCATGAATGAAAAGGAATGGTGCGTGGGGCAGACCCGCGAAACGCTCACGCCTTACATCGCCCGGGCGGTTGAGCTGCTCGATCAGGCCGGACTGACCCCGACCGGCGTGACCTCCCCGTGGGACTTCGGCAAAACCAACGAGGGCGAGTATCAGCAGGCCATCTCCCGCGCCTTCGATCAGGTGCTGGGCGTGAAGGACGCGTGGTACTTCCTGCACAGCCGCCGCCACTGCCCCGAGGCTCGCCCGCAGCTGGTGCTCAATGAAGACGGCAGGCGGCTGGTGTCCATTTTCGGCACGTTTACCGACTACTTCTGGTCGTGCATTGATACCACGGATACGTCTGACGAGCTGGTTCGGCGCGTCGCCGACTGCTACATCACTGCGGACGGCAAGTCGGGCGACCTGATCGAGCTGGTCGAGGCCGGCTGCCCGCCCGTGCTGCTCACCCACTGGCAGTCTCTGTTCTCCAACGGCCGCAGAACCGGCCTGCGCGCCCTGCGCCTGGTCTGCGAGCGCATGAGAATCCACCTGTCCGACCGCGTGGAGTGGGTGAACATGTCCGAGCTCATGCGCCGTACCCTCAACGGCGCGATCTGAGATTTGTGCGAAAAAGCAGCCCTCGGAGTCTGTGCTCCGAGGGCTGCTTGCGTCAGTTTTCAGGCTTCTGCGCGGTCTGCTGTGCTTCCAGTTCCTCGCGCTGGCGGCGGCTGCGCTCGTTCAGGTTGGCCAGGTAGATCAGTATCCCCAGGAAGGTTGAAGTCCCGAAGCACAGGAAGGCGGCCGGCAGGTTGCGCATGAAAAACAGGCCGATGCTGACCAGGTACAGCAGGATCACAACAAGGCACAATAGAGGCAAAAATCGTTTCATAGGATACTCCTTTCGCGGGAGATATAGTGCGGCGGGCTGGGGGAGGCTCCGCATGCGCTTCGCGCTCCCCCAGACCCCCACCGAAGGAACCGGCCAGGCGCGGCGGAATGCGGGTGCCTCTCGTCAGATGCAGCAGGAAGACGTAGTCTGCCCGACGCTGCGGCGGTATTGCCGCTCAGCGTCGGGGATACTGGGGAGGGCGACCTGAACGGCGCGCGCCTCCCCAGACCCCACCCACAGGCCTGCCGGCCTGCAGGGAAGCGATTCCCCGGGGGGGA
>CAKUFB010000420.1 GCA_934647145.1 uncultured Clostridia bacterium | reverse complement strand
GGGTTGCGACCCTCTCGAGCTCTCCGGGGGTTTTTTGCCTGTCGGCGGGGGGAGGGGGCGCGTTGCGCCCCCTCCCCCGAGCCCCCACCCCCGTATCCCCGCGAAACGCAGTTTCGCGGGGGCCCCGGACGGCGCCGATCACAGATCGGCTGCTGCGAGCGCCGTGATTGCGCCGGGAAGGTTGGCCTCGGGCAGGGCGAGCCGAAGCGCAGACGCGCACTGGGCGCCGGAGAACAGGTGCGGGACGATTTTCGCCTGGGCAAGGCGGGTAAACACGGCCGCGACGTCTCCGGGCGACAGGGAGCCGATCAGCGTCAGCCGCGCCCAGCCTGCCTGCGCGCCGGGAAGCGCCTCGTCGGTCAGGCAGACCAGACCGCCGCTCTCCCGGCCGATCAGCTCGCAATGGGGAACGCGCGCGCCGGGCTTCAGGCGCATCAGATACCTTCCGCCTCGCCCGGCCAGCGCCGTCAGGCCGGGCTTGCCCGCTTCGGATGTGACATAGGTGCCGCCCGCCTCGGGCGCGAAGGTATTGCGTATGTGCATCGGAATGCCCGCGCGCTGAACCGGCTCGAGCGCGCTCTCGTGGATGACCTGCGCCCCGGCCTCGGCCAGCGCGCGCAGCTCGTCGTAATGCATCCGCTCGATGCGCGGCGCGTCGGGAACCACCCGCGGATCGGCCCTGCGCACGCCGCATACGTCGGTCCAGTTTTCATAAACCGCTGCGCCCGCCGCCTCGGCTGCCAGCGCGCCGGTAATGTCCGAGCCGCCCCGGGGAAACAGGCAGATCTCTCCATCCGCCTTCGCGCCGTAAAACCCGGGCAGCACCACGCCGCCCTCGTCCGACGAAAGCGCCGCGCGCAGCCTGAACAGCGTTTCCCGTTCGAGCAGCCGTCCCTTCGCGTCAAAGCAGATCACCTGCGCCGCGTCCACAAACCGCCATCCCAGATACGCGGCCAGCAGGCGCGCGCACATCGCCTCGCCCCGGCTCGCGGCATAGGCCGAGTGCGTCAGAAGGCGCGGATCGGGCTTGTCGGGCGGCGGCAGACCCAGCTGCTCTGCCATGCGATCAAATCGCGACCACGCCCGCCTGAACTGCCCCGCAAGCAGCAGGTCTGTGACCTTTTCGTCGCCCTCGCGCCGTTTGCCGGGCGCGGAAACCACCGCAAGTCGCCGCGATGGGTCGCTCTCAAGCAGCCTTGCCACCCGCTGAAGGCACATGCCGTCGGCCAGCGACGTGCCGCCAAATTTCGCAGCCTTGACATTCAAGAGACATCCCTCCGATCATAGGCGTTACCCTTCAGCCTATGGAAAAGCGCGAGAAGAGGTGCGTGTCCCCGAAAAGCGGACGATTGACCGTGATGCGCGAGAAAGTCTGTATTACACGGACATTTAACGCGCTTTACTCGACAAAAACCTTCCGGATGTGCTTGCAATCGCGGCTGCATGCTGATACAATAGGCTCAAGTAAGAACGCGGGAGGAAGAAGTCATATGAAGGCCATTATCAGCGTGCTGGGCAGCGACCGTCCCGGCATCATCGCCGGAGTCAGCGCCAAGCTGTACGAGCACAACATCAACATTCTGGACATCAGCCAGACCATTCTTCAGAACTACTTCACCATGGTCATGCTGGTCGACCTGAGCGGCATGAAGACCAGTTATAAGGAAATGACCGACGTGCTCAACCGGACGGCCGAGGCGATCGGCGTGGAAATCCGCATGCAGCGCAGCGAGATCTT
>CAKUFB010000419.1 GCA_934647145.1 uncultured Clostridia bacterium | reverse complement strand
GGTCGGCAGGGCCGACGGCCACTTGCTGCCGCGCATCCTATCGTCAGGCTATGCGCTATTCAAGAGCCTCCCCCAGCGAGGCGGGCAGGCTCAGCCTGCCCGACCTGCCCGGTGGTAGGACAAAAATGTGAAGAATCGCACGGAGGGCTTTACAGAAGGGGAAATCCGCGGTACTATATAGAGTAGTAATGGAAAGGAACGTGATCGGACAAATGAAGGGAATCGCCGTGTTCGGCGCGTCGAGCAATACGCTGGATGCCTGTCACTATGACGCGGCTGGCGGCCTGGGCGCGCTGATCGCGAAAAACGGCTACCGCCTGGTCTTCGGCGGCGGAGACACCGGGGTGATGGGCGCGGCGGCGCGCGGCGCGCACGAGGCGGGCGGCTTTGTGTTCGGCGTGATTCCGGAGGCGCTGAACCTGCCCGGCATCGCCTATCCGGGGTGCGACGAGCTGATCGTCACCCGCGACCTGCGCGACCGGATGGCGGTCATGGCCGAGAACAGCGACGCGTTCGTGATCGCGACCGGCGGCCTGGGCACGCTGTACGAGCTGTTCGAGGTGCTCACGCTCAACCAGCTGCGCTACGTCGACAAGCCGGTCGTGCTGCTGAACGTGAACGGCTACTACGACAGCCTGCTTGAGCAGTTCGAGGTCATGTATAAGAGCCGCTGCGCGCGCGAAAAGTGCCGCCAGATGTACTTCGTCGCCGCGAGTGCGCAGCAGGCGATCGACCACATCCTCGCCTGGCAGCCCAAGGCGCTTTCCGGCTGGATGACCGACGTGCCCGAGGGGCAGGTCAAATAAGGAGGCTTTGCCATGTATACCGAAAAGGACTATCAGCAAACGAAAAAGCAGGTAATCCTGCGCGCGTGCGCGCTGCTGGCGATCGTCGCGGCCACGGCGACCGGCTGCGGCCTGTGCATCGCCCGGCGCATCGACTGGGCCAACCTGCTCATCGCCGCGGTGGGCAGCCTGTGCGCGGCGTCCTATTTCTCGCTGTACTTTTTCCCCTGGTTCAAGTATTCAAGGTATCTAAACGACATCCGCAGCGGCCGCTCCCACGAGTGCGACACGACCTTCCTCTCCGTCAGCGACCAGACCACCCTGCGCGACGGCGTGGCCATGCACGACGTGGAGGTGTGCGTGGGCGACGACCCGGAGGTCATCGAGGATCACCGCCTGTTCTTCTGGGACGACGACAAGCCGTTCCCCGCCCTCAAGGCCGGCACGCCCGTGCGCGTCCGCGCCTTCGGAAACTACATCATCGGCCTGAGCGAGCGGTAACTCGGCCCGGTTCATCACCTCAGGAAGGAAGCATTAAAAAAAAGTGGAACAGTTAAGCGTGCTGGTGTGCGTCACCGGCCAGAAGAGCTGCCACCTGCTGATTCGGGAGGGCGACCGCCTTAGTCAGGAGCTGGGCGCGCAGCTGTGCGTACTGCACGTCACCAGACCCGGCGACGACCTGCTCATGGACTCGCAGAAGGGCGAGGCCGAGGCGCTGGAGTACCTGTTCGAAATCGCCCGCGAGCACGGCGCGCAGATGAGCGTCATGCGGGCGCAGGACGTGGTGGAGACCATCGCCCGCCATGCCGAAAAGGTGCAGGCGCTCGTGGTGGTGCTGGGCGCGCCCAGGAAGGGCCGCGTCAGCCTGATCGACTCGCTGCGCGCGCGGATGCCGGATACTCAGTTTCATATCGTATATACAGAGCAATAGCACAAAAACGGACAAATTTCGGGCAAGATTGTGC
>CAKUFB010000418.1 GCA_934647145.1 uncultured Clostridia bacterium | reverse complement strand
GATTGGAAGTTCGAGAGGGCTGCGGCCCTCTCGAGCTCTCCGGGGGTTTTTCGACAGTCTGGGGGATTCCGTTATCGGAATCCCTTTCACGCGTCTGTGCGGCATTCGGGCAATTTGTCCGGCGGAGGCAGGCGGCAGTCGATTCTACTCCTAAGGCCTTTTGCGCACCGCGTTGCATTCGGGGAATCGCGCCTATATCCGCTATATTTTTTGCGGATCAAAGTGCTTTTCGGGAGAGGGCTGACAGGTTTCCTGCCTGCCTTCTTTGTTTACGAGATACGCTGCTTTTGTCCGGCGGCAGCAAGTGGGTCCGGGCACTGCCCGGTCAGAAAAGCCGCATCTCGAACGTTCCCCGTTCCCTTCCCCTAGCACGCGGTGAAGCGCATGAGCCAGTTGTGGGGCAGGAGCTTGCCCAGGACGCGGAAGACCTTGTAGAACAGGCCGTTGGTGTAGACGCAGCGGCCGCGGAAGGCGGCGGCGAGCGAGCGCTCGGTGACGACGGGCGGTTTGACGCGGGGCAGCACGTCGAAGGTATGGGACGCGCCCTGACCGATGCCCGCGACCGGCAGGAACTCGGTGTTCATTGGCGCGGGGCAGACCGCCAGCGCGTTCACACCGCGCGGCTTGAGCTCATAGCGCAGGCCCTTGGTGAAAGAGAGCACGAAGGCCTTGGTGGCGCTGTAGGTGTTCAGGCGTGGGTTGGGCACGAACGAGGCGATCGAGCAGACGTTGACGATCACCGCGCCTGCGTCCATGTATTTCAGGCACAGCGTGGTGAGCATGACCAGCGCGCGGCAGTTGAGGTCGACCATGTGTCCCTGGGTTTCAGGCGCAGAGTCGGCCACGTCGCCCAGCACGCCCATGCCCGCGTTGTTGATCAGCAGACCGACGCGCGCTCCCCGTTCGGTCAGCCAGCGGCCGATCACGTCCATGGCGTCGGGCGCGGTCAGGTCGAGCGGCAGTACGTGTACGCGGCGGCTTGGGAAGGCCAGGGCCAGCTCCTCCAGGCGTTCCCTTCGGCGGGCAATGAGCAGGATTTCGTCCAGCTGAGGGTACTTTTCGGCCACGACGCGGGCGTATTCGCGTCCCAGGCCGGAGGACGCGCCGGTGATGATGGCAAGGTTCATATGAATTCCTCCGTTCTCCCGCCGCAGGGGGCGGGTCAGTTGATGAGTGAGAGTGCTTGCGCCTAAAGCGCGCGGCGGTCGCATAGACTGTGCCTGAAAGGGGGGACGCGCATTGGAAAAGGCGCAGGGCAGAGGGCAGGCCGCGCGGCCGCACACGCTGACGCTCGAGGGGCGCTCGCGGGCAGTGGTGAGCGGCGTGAGCGAGCTGACCGGCTGCAGCGAGCAGATGGTGGTTATGATGACCAGCGAGGGCGCGCTGACCATACTGGGCGAGGGGCTGCACGTGGGGCGGCTGAACCTGGAGGAGGGGAAGCTGTCGGTCGACGGCACGATTCAGGCGCTGGAGTACGACGAGCGGGCGCGCGGAAAGGGAAACGCGCTGTCCCGCCTGTTCAGGTAATGCTGTTCTACACCGTGGGGCAGAGCCGCGTGTTCCTGATGATGCTGTGCGTCGGGCTGGGCATCGGCGCGTGGTACAGTCTGCTCGAGGTCATGCGCAGGCTTCAGCAGGCGGGCGCGGCGCTCTCCCTGGCCATGGATGTGCTCTTCGGCGCGGGCGCGGCCGCACTGATCGTCTGGGGCGCGATGCGAATCTGCTATGGCGAGCTGCGGCTGTACTCGATACTGGG
>CAKUFB010000417.1 GCA_934647145.1 uncultured Clostridia bacterium | reverse complement strand
CCCCCCCCCCCCGAGGCGGGCAGCGCCCGCCCTACAATCCGCAGGAAAGCCTGCGGATTCGAAGAACCCAGCCGCTCTAATTTGTGGCGGCTGGGTTCGTGTTCCGACCGGCGGCAGCAGGTGGGACAAACTTCGGTGGGGGTCTGGGGGAGCGCGAAGCGGAGCGGAGCCTCCCCCAGACCGGGTCGGCAATGCCGACTCGCAATCTGCGGCGAAGTCCGCAGATTCGAAGAACCCAGCCGCTCTAATTTGTGGCGGCTGGGTTCGTGTTCCGTCCGGCGGCAGCAACCGGGTGTCGGCCCTGCCGACCGGCAGCAGGTGGCTGTCGGCTCTGCCGACCCGGCTCAGCCTGCCTGGAGGCGATGGAAGGATGCCTTCAGCGCGGGGTAGAGCTCGCAGTAGAGCCGGTAGAAGGGCTCGTAGGCGGCGTGGCGGTCGGGATCGGGCAGCACAGTCGTGTCCTCGCGGATGAGCTCCTTGCAGGCGGAGGGGACGTCCGCATACATTCCGCAGGCCACGCCGGCCAGTATCGCCGCGCCCAGCGCCGGGCTTTCCGCATTTTGCAGGGTACAGACCGGCAGATTCAGCACGTCCGCGAGCATCTGCCGCCACAGCGGACTGCGCGCGCCGCCGCCGCACAGGCGAACCTTCGCGGGGGTCACGCCCAGGCTGCGCAGCAGATCCATGTTCTGCCGGAGCGAGTACACCACGCCCTCCAGCACCGCGCGGATCAGGTCGCGCCGCTCATGCATGGCGGACAGGCCGATAAACGCGCCGCGCGCATCGGTGTCCAGTATCGGACTGCGCTCGCCCATCAGATAGGGCAGGAAGATCAGCCGGTTCGCGCCGATCGGGGACTGAGCCGCCTGCTCGTCCATGACTGCGTAGCAGTCCATGCCCCGCTCCTCGGCCTCGCGCGCCTCCTCGCCGCAGACCTGGTCGCGCAGCCAGCGCAGCGACAGTCCCGCCGCCAGCGCGCAGCTGGTCACCGCCCAGGCGTTCGGTACGGCGGCGCAATAGGTTTGCAGCCGTCCGGGCGGATCGACCTCGACCTGAGCGGACTGGGCAAAGATTACGCTCGAGGTGCCGATCGTGATGAAGGCGCTTCCCTCGGCCACCACGCCCGTGCCCACGGCGGCGGCGCAGTTGTCCGCGGCCCCGGCGGCGACCGGCGTGCCCGCCTGAAGCCCGGTCAGCGCGGCGGCCTCAGGCGTGATTTGCCCGGCCATGTCCGAGCTCTCCACGATCGGCGGGAAGAGCGCCGGGTCGAGCGAAAGCGCCTCCAGCACCTCGCGCGACCAGCAGCGACGCGGCACGTCCATCAGGTTGGTGCCCGACGCGTCGCTCATCTCGCAGGCAAACTCGCCGGTCAGGCGGAAGCGCACGTAGTCCTTGGCCAGCATCGCGCGGCGCGCCCTCGCGAACACCTCCGGTTCGTGCCTGCGCACCCACAGGAGCTTTCCAGCCGTGAAGCTGACCAGCGCCGGGTTGGCCGTGATCTCCACCATGCGCTCCCTGCCCACCCGGGCGGTGATTTCCTCGCACTCCGCGCCCGTGCGGCCGTCGCACCACAGGATCGCCGGGCGCAGCACTTTATTCTCATCGTCCAGCAGCACCAGGCTGAGCATCTGTCCGCTCAGACCCAGGCCCTTCACGTCGGCCGGGTTCACGCCGCTGTCGGCGAGCACCTGGCGGATGGTGTCCCGCGCGGCCGCCCACCAGTCGTCGGGCTCCTGCTCGGCCCAGCCGTTCTGCTTCTGTATCAGCGGATA
>CAKUFB010000416.1 GCA_934647145.1 uncultured Clostridia bacterium | reverse complement strand
ACGGACTGGTGAAGATGCAGGGCGGCGTGATCCGGGTGGAGGGCGCGAAGGAGCTGACGCTGTACCTGACCGCCGAAAGCTCGTTTGTGCGCTTCGACCACGCGCCGGACAGCCGCGCCTATCGCAAGCGCGCCCTGAAACGGCTCGCTGCGGCGCAAAATAAGGGGTATTTTGACCTGCTGGAAGCGCACGAATGCGACACGGCGAGGTACTTTGACCGGGTCGAGCTGCACCTGGGCGAGACCGACGCGGGCAGCGCGCCGACCGACCGGCGCCTGATCGCGCACGGCCAGGGCACGGACGACCCGTCGCTCTACACGCTTCTGTTCAATTACGCGCGCTACCTGATGATCGCCGCCTCCCGGCCGGGCAGTCAGCCGATGAACCTGCAGGGGCTTTGGAACGAGCGGCTGTTCGCGCCCTGGGCGGCCAACTACACGGTCAACATCAACACGGAGATGAACTATTGGCCGGCGCTGGCCGGAAATCTTGCGGAAATGGCCGAACCGCTGGAGCGCATGGTGCGGGAATTGTCGGTCATCGGGCGGGACACGGCAAAGGCTTATTACGGCGCGCAGGGCTGGTGCTGCCATCACAACGTGGATCTGTGGCGGCAGAGCTTCCCGGCGTTTGGCAGCGCGACCTGGGGCTTCTGGTACAACGGCGGCGCGTGGATGAGCCGGCATCTGTACGATCACTGGCTCTACACCCGCGACGAGGCCTTCCTGCGGGAGAGCGCCTACCCGGTCATCAGGGGCTGCGCCGAGTTTTACCTGAGCATGCTGACCGACGACGGAAAAGGCTTCCTTATTATGTGCCCGTCTACGTCGCCTGAAAACTCCTACTGGATCGAGGGCGGAAAGCGCGACTGCGGCCTGTCGAAAACCACCGCGATGACCATGGAAATCGCGCGCGAGGCGCTGGAGCACGCGCTTTCCTGCGCGAAAGCGCTGGGCGTGGACGAGGCGCTGCAGGCGCGCATCGAAGAGACGCTTCCCCGGCTGCTGCCGCTGCGCGTGGGGTCGGACGGGCGGCTGATGGAGTGGTACGACGAGCAGACCGACACCGATCCGGAGCACCGGCACATCTCGCACCTCTACGCGCTGCACCCGGCGCATCAGATCACGCCCGAGGAAACGCCCGAGCTGGTCGAGGCCTGCAAAAAGACGCTTCAGGCGCGCGGCGACGGCGGCACCGGCTGGAGTCTGGGCTGGAAGATCAACTTGTGGGCCAAGCTGCGCGACGGCGACCACGCGCTGCGGCTGCTGGACAACCAGCTTCGGTATGTGGCGGGCGACGTGCAGGCCACGGGCGGCGGCACCTATGCCAATCTGTTCGACGCGCACCCGCCCTTCCAGATCGACGGCAACTTCGGCGCGTGCAGCGGCATCATCGAGATGCTGCTTCAGGCCGACGAGCAGCGCGTCCACCTGCTGCCCGCGCTGCCGGGCGCGTGGCGCGAGGGCAGCGTGCGCGGGCTGAAGGCGCCGGGCGACGTGACGGTCAGCCTGCGCTGGGCCGAGGGCAGGCTGGTCGAGGCGCGGCTCGAGTCACCGATCGCGCAGACGGTGCGCGTGCGCTGGCCGGGCGGCGAGGAGGAGGTATGCCTTCAGAAGGGAAAGGCCTGGACGCTGTCAGGCGGCCTGAGCAAAGCCTGCGAAATCGAAAAAGCATAATGAGAAGGCTGAAGGCCTGAGGCGATTGCCTCGGGCCTCAGCTTGTCAAAAAAGGTTTTGACAAGCTGGTGGACGGGGAAGCAAGCTCCCCCGCCACTACCACCCTCACCAGT
>CAKUFB010000415.1 GCA_934647145.1 uncultured Clostridia bacterium | reverse complement strand
GCGGCCCTGGCAATGCTCCGCTCAAAATAATAAATAACCGGAAGAGGATTGACGAAAAACGCCGGACAGGATATACTAAAGTAGGATAAAAGTGGAATCTGCTCAGCAGACAGTCAAAGGACGGGAAAGTATGGAGAATATTCGCAATTTCTGCATTATCGCGCACATCGACCACGGCAAGTCCACGCTGGCGGATCGCCTGCTGGAGGCCACGGGCGTGATGGCGCTTCGAGATATGACCGACCAGGTGCTCGACTCGATGGAGCTGGAGCGCGAGCGCGGCATCACGATCAAGTCCAAGGCGGTGCGCCTGCCCTATCGGGCCAAAGACGGCAAGACCTACACGCTCAACCTGATCGACACCCCCGGCCACGTGGACTTCACCTACGAGGTCTCCCGCGCGCTGGCCGCCTGCGAGGGCGCGATCCTGGTGGTGGACGCGTCGCAGGGCATCGAGGCGCAGACGCTGGCCAACGTGTACATGGCGCTCGAGCACAACCTGGAGATCCTGCCGGTGGTCAACAAAATCGACCTGCCCAGCGCGCAGCCCGAGGTGGTCAAGAAGGAAATCGAGGACGAAATCGGCCTGGACACGGAAAACTGTCCGCTGATTTCGGCCAAGCAGGGCGTCGGCATCGAGGACGTGCTGGAGGACGTTGTGACGCACGTGCCCGCGCCGGCCGGCGACCCGGACGCCCCGCTGCAGGCGCTGATTTTCGACTCGTACTATGACAACTATCGCGGCGCGATCAGCTCGGTGCGCGTGATGCACGGCACGGTCAAGGTGGGCGACCGCATCCGCATGATGGCCGGCAAGTGCGAGTTTGACGTGACCGAGGTGGGCGCGTTCACGCCCAACGGCTACTACCAGACCCCGACCCTGTCCGCGGGCGAGGTGGGCTACATCGCCGCCTCGATCAAGGACATCGCCGACATCCGCGTGGGCGACACCATCACATTGGCGGACAACCCGGCGTCCGCGCCCCTGCCCGGCTACAAGCCGGTGCTGCCCATGGTCTACTGCGGAATCTACCCGGCCGACGGCGCGAACTACGAGACGCTCAAGGACGCGCTGACCCGCCTGCGCCTGAACGACGCGGCGCTCTCCTTCGAGCCGGAGACCTCCATCGCGCTGGGCTACGGCTTCCGGTGCGGCTTCCTGGGCCTTCTGCACATGGAGATCATCCAGGAGCGCCTGGAGCGCGAGTTCGACCTCGACCTGGTCACGACCGCGCCCAGCGTGGTGTACAAGGTCAACAAGACCGACGGCACGACCATCTCCATCGACAACCCCAGCAACCTGCCGCCCGTGACCGAGATTTCCTCGATGGAGGAGCCGATGGTCAACGCGCAGGTCATTACGCCTCAGGACTACGTGGGCGCGATCATGGAGCTGTGCCAGGAGAAGCGCGGCGTGTTCCGCAACATGAAGTACATCGACGGCGGCCGCGTGCAGCTGCTCTACGACCTGCCGCTCAACGAGGTCATCTACGATTTCTTCGACCAGCTCAAGAGCCGCACCCGCGGCTACGCCTCCTTCGACTACGAGCTCAAGGGCTACGCGGTGAGCGACCTGGTCAAGCTGGACATCCTGCTCAACGGCGAAACCTGCGACGCGCTGTCCATCATCGTGCACAGGGATCGCGCCTATGCCCGCGGCCGCTCCATCGCCGAAAAGCTCAAGGACGTCATTCCGCGCCAGCTCTTCGAAATCCCGATTCAGGCGGCGGTCGGCGGCAAGATCATCGCCCGCGAGACCGTCAAGGCGCTGCGCAAGGACGTGCTGGCCAAGTGCTA
>CAKUFB010000414.1 GCA_934647145.1 uncultured Clostridia bacterium | reverse complement strand
GCTGCCCCACAAGAGTTACGCGGTTGAGCAGGGCGGTCTCATGATCCCCAGACCTCTCCCGGAAAGCACTATGATCCGCGTGATATTTTGTCATGTACGGGCGTGCTTTCCCGAATGCGGCGCGGTACAATGCCCCTCTGGAAAAACGCAGTTTCCCGTATGCAGCGTGGTTCAGCGACTCTCCGTGAAGACATTATCCTATCCGACAAGAATCAGAACGCTGCCGTTTGTGGCGGCCGCCTCCCCCGGAGTCATTTCCGAGGGAGGCATTTTTTACTTGACAGGCGGCGGGCGGCGCGCTATAATAGCATCGCTAATTAGTAATGCAAAGTACTGTTCGCGAGGTGATTCCTTGGAAAGCAAATACGTGCAGCAGTTCAAGAAGGGCTCGCTGGAGATGGTGCTTTTGTGCCTGATCGCCCGGCGGGAGACCTACGGCTACGAAATCATCACCCAGCTCAACGAGCGCGGCGCAGGCGTCTGGGGCTACGCGCGGGAGGGCACGGTCTACCCGATCCTCTACCGCCTGCAGGACGCGGGGCTGATCGCCTGCCGCCTGGCTCCGTCCGCGTCGAACGGCGGCTCGAAGAAATACTACTCGGTCACGGAAAGGGGACGCGAAGCGCTCGGCGAGCTGACCGCGTTCTGGGAGAGCTATGTAAAGTGCGTCGACGGATTTATCCGGGACGCGCGGGAGGTGGAGCAATGAGCGAGCGATACATTCGGGAGGTCAGTCGGGCGCTGTGCCTGCCCCCAAAACGCAGGCGGGAAGTGCTTCGCGACCTGCGGGAAATCTTCGAGTCGGCCGCGGAGCACGGCGAAACCGAGGCGCAGGTGATTGCGCGCCTGGGCGCGCCGCGGGAATTCGCGCAAGACGCCATGGAAGAAATGGGCGTCGACCCGCGCTCACATCTGAGGCGGCGCAGGCTGCTCACGATCGTCCTGCCGCTGTTTCTCGCGCTGGCCTGCGCGGGCGCGGCGTGGCTGCTGCGCGCCCAGCTGCCTCCTAAAAACGTCATCGGCGGCGCGGAGGCAATGACCGGCATACAGGTGGTCAGTGACGCACCCTTCGCGCTGTGGCAGGCCCTGCTGGCGGTCGCTCTCATCGCGGCAATCTGCGCAGTCGTGTTTGCGCTGCGCGAACTGAAAAACAGGAGGAAAACGTCATGAAACGCATCTTGTCCCTTTTGATTATCGCCGCGCTGGCCGTCTGCCTGACAGCCTGCGCGCGGTCGACCGTCCCCGCGCCCCAGACTACGCCCCTTGTGCAGTCGACCGATACCTGGCCGCAGAACGAATACACCGAAGGCGTCCCCGTTCCGCCGGGCACGGTCACCCAGGTGCAGCTGGGCGAGCAGCCGCCCTACTGCGCCATCCTTCTGGACGGCGTGAGCGACGGGCAATTCGACGACTACCTGAACGCCCTGCGCGAGGCCGGCTTCTCTCCGGCAGAGTCTGCCTCCGAGCAGGTGAACGGCGCGCTCACCATCGGCACGCTCTATTCAAACGGCTCCAGGTACCTCAGTCTCGCCCACTCCGCGCAGCAGCTCTCGCTCTACCTGGCAGGCTGAGGGGGAGGAACGCCGGGGAACGCTCGAGAGGCGGCTTTTCTGAGAAAAGCCCCTCTCGAGCTCTCCCGAAAAACACTTTGATCCGCGTGACAGGGATGTAAAAGCAGCGTAGTTCCCGAATGAAACACACATCAAAGCCCGTCCCAAAGGCGCGGTTTCGTATGTCTTGTCCGACAAATACTCCCCCAGAGATTCCGCTCTCCGGGGGAGTCGTCGTTTTGGCGCAAAAGCTGCGCACATGAA
>CAKUFB010000413.1 GCA_934647145.1 uncultured Clostridia bacterium | reverse complement strand
TGCAGTACTTCTCGATCAGGTCGGGGCGCTTGCGGAACCAGGCGTTGTACTCGCTGTTGTGGCCGGAGGACTCGGTGACGTAGTAGCCCAGCGCCAGGAACATCTCGTTGCGCACCTGCTCCTCGTTATAGATGGCCTCGTTCTCGGTGATGGCCTTGCGGATGAGCGGATAGGCGTCCTGACCCTTGTACAGGAAATCGGTATAGAAGGCCTGATGGTTGATGCCCATGCAGGTGTAGGAGATGTCCTTTTCATCGGCGCCGATCCACCGCGCCAGCATGCTGGCGGTACCCTGCACGCTGTGGCACAGGCCGCTGCACACCATCTTGGGGAAGCGTCCCTGCACGGTGCGGCACAGCATGGCCATGGGGTTGGTGTAGTTCAGGTAGATGGCGTTCGGGCAGTAGCGGTCGATGTCCGCCGCGATGTCCAGGATGGGGTTGATCGTGCGCAGGTAGCGGAAGATGCCGCTCGGGCCGCGCGTGTCGCCCACGTTGGTGTCCACGCCGTACTTCTTGGGAATCAGGATGTCGTGCTGCCAGACGTCCACCTCGCCGTGCAGGATGGTGGTCACGACGCCGTCCGCGCCCATAAGCGCTTCCTTGCGGTCCAGGGTGGCGATGACCTTGGCCGGATACCTGCCCTCGGCCACGATGCGCTCCACGGCGCGGCGGATGTAGTCCAGGCGCTCGGGGTTGATGTCCATCAGCGCGATGGTCGCGTCGCTGAAGGCCGGGAAGGTCAGCAGGTCGCTGACCAGCTTGCGGGTAAAGCCGAAGCTGCCCGCGCCGATAAAGGCGATTTTCTTGGACATGGGAGTTCCTCCTTTAAATAAAGATCGTTTTCTCGCGACAGATCGCCGCGCAGGGTACGGAAGGTAAAGCCCGCGTTGAACGCGCCGGTTTTCTTAACAATGCCATTATAGCGCATTTCCCCCTTGAAATACAGTCCGGTATGTTGCATAATAGGAGTGGAAATGTTGCATCGTGAGGTGAAGGCATTATGTGGAACGACTGCGCGGCGCAGAAGCAGCCCGGCGGCAGGCTGAGTGTGTGCAACCTGGGCGAGCAGGTCTGTCCGGCGGGACACACCTACGGCCCGGCCGTGCGAAACTATTACCTGATACACTATGTGCTCTCCGGGCGCGGCGTCTATCAGGCGCACGGCGAGACGCGCGAGATCACGCCCGGACAGGGCTTCCTGATCCTGCCGGGCGAAATCACGACCTATCGCGCCGACGAGAAGGAGCCCTGGCACTACATGTGGATGGGCTACAGCGGGCAGGAGGCGGCTGACCTGACCCTGAAGGCCGGTTTTTCGGGCGACAGGCTGGTGTTCAACCTGCCGGAAATCGAGGCGACGCGCTCCCTGCTGCTCGAGGCGCAGGAGGACATGCGCGCCCTTCGCCTGGGCGAGTGGGGGGCGCTCGGCGCGCTTCTAAGGCTGATGGCGCGCATCGCGCAGTTCAACCCGGCCCTCAGCCCGCGGGACGACGAAAACCTCGCCCAGGCCTATTTCCGCAAGGCGTCCTGGTACATCGAGGGCGGACTGACCCAGGGCGTGACCGTTACGGATGTTGCATCCTTCGTCGGCCTGTGTCGCTCCCAGCTCTTCCGCGTCTTCCGCGAGGCCGCCGGAATGTCCCCCCAGGAGTGGATACAGCGCGCGCGCCTTCGCCACGCCGAGGAGCTGCTGCGCGACCGCCCCGGCCTCAGTCTCTTCGAGGTCGCCCTCTCCGCAGGCTATTCCTCCACCGCCCAGATGACCGCCGCCTTCAAAAAATACCGCGCCGCCACGCCGGGAGAGATACGCAAAGGAACGCC
>CAKUFB010000412.1 GCA_934647145.1 uncultured Clostridia bacterium | reverse complement strand
GTACGCTGGGGGAGGGCGCGCCCTCCCCCGGACGGCGGGCGGCGTCAGCCGCCCGCAAAAGAGCCGCCGGACGCAGAAACCCCCGTCAGGATTTTTCCTGACGGGGGTTTCAAACCATATGTCCTGGCCAGATGTTACGCGTTGTGTACGCGGATGCTCAACGCGGCCTTCTCGCCGTTGATGCTCCAGTCCTGGGTCACGCCGTCCTCGAGCGCGCCGCCAACGGTCAGGGATACGCCCAGCACGGCCGCCTTGATTTCCCCGGCGAAGCGCGAGGCGATGTCCTCGAGCTTCTCAGTGGCGCTGATCGCGATGTCGATGCGGTCGGTGACCTCGAAGTCGGCGTCCTTGCGCATGTTCTGCACCTTGGAGATGATCTCGCGGACGTAGCCCTCCTCGATCAGTTCGGGGGTGAGGTTGGTGTCGATGACCACGGTCATGTCGCCGGAGATTTCCGCGACGAAGCCGGGCTTCTGGATAGGCCGGGTGAGCACGTCGTCCTTTCCAAGGGTCACGGTCGTGCCGTCCAGCTCGAAGGAGACCTCCTCGCCGCGCTCGAACGCGTCCACGACGGCGTTGCCGTCCATTTCCTTCAGGTGCGCGCCGATCTTGCCCAGGAGTCTGCCGTACTTCGGACCCAGGGTGCGCATCTGCGGCTTGAGCTCATAGGTGGTGAACTCGCGCGCGTCGGAGACGAACCTGACCTGCTTGACGTTGAGCTCGCCCCTGATGAGGTCGGTGATTTCTCCCTCGAGCGTGGAGCCCTTGACGTAGAGGGTGGAGATGGGCTGGCGCACCTTGATGTTGGCGCCGCTGCGGCAGGCGCGGCCCATGGTGACCGCTTCGATGACCTCGTCCATGTCTTTTTCCAGCTGGGGATCGATCAGGGACTCGTCATACTTCGGGAAGTCGCTCAGGTGCACCGATTCGGGCGCGCCCGGGATCACGCCGGCGACCAGGTTCTGGTACATGGTCTCGGTCATGAAGGGGATGTAGGGGGCGCACAGGCCGCACAGCGTGGTCAGCACGGTGTACAGCGTGTCGAAGGCGGCCAGCTTGTCGCCCTCCATGCCCTTGCCCCAGAAGCGCTCGCGGGACAGGCGGACGTACCAGTTGGACAGCTCGTCCACGAAGTCGGAGATGGCGCGGGCGGTTTCGGTGATCTTATAGGAGGCCAGTCCCTCGTCCACGTACTTGATCAGCGTGTGCAGGCGGGAGAGCACCCACCTGTCCATCAGGCTGCGCTCCTCGCTCTTCGCCTTCTGGGTGGAAGGATCGAAGTGGTCGATCGAGGCGTAGAGCGTGAAGAAGGAGTAGGTGTTCCACAGCGTGCCCATGAACTTGCGCTGCATCTCGCTGACCAGGTCACCCGAGAAGCGGGTGGGCAGCCAGGGTGCGGCGGAGGCGTAGAAGTACCAGCGCACCGCGTCGGCGCCCTGCTTGTTGAGCACCTCCCAGGGGTCGACGACGTTGCCCAGGTGCTTGGACATCTTGCGCCCCTCGGCGTCCTGCACGTGACCCATGACCAGGCAGTTTTTGAAGGGCGAGCAGTCGAAGATCAGCGTGGAGATGGCCATGAGGGTGTAGAACCAGCCGCGGGTCTGGTCGATGGCCTCGGAGATGAAGTCGGCCGGGAAGTTCTGCCCGAACTTGTCCTGGTTTTCGAAGGGATAGTGCCACTGCGCGAAGGGCATGGAGCCGGAGTCGTACCAGCAGTCGATGACCTCGGGGGTACGGCGCATTTCGCCGCCGCACTCGGGGCAGGTCAGGGTGACCTGGTCGATGTAGGGGCGGTGCAGCTCCAGCGGCTCGGGGATGTTGTG
>CAKUFB010000411.1 GCA_934647145.1 uncultured Clostridia bacterium | reverse complement strand
TGTGAGGCAAGCGGGTATATGCACTTCCGTCCCGCATCAACCGGGGAGGCAATGCCGACAGAAAATTCGCAGGGAAGCCTGCGAATTCGAAGAAATCGGGAACTCCAGTTTATGGTTCCCGATTTCGTGCTCTGTCTGGCACCAGCAAGTGGGTGCAGGCTCAACCTGCCGGCAGCGAGTGGCCGTCGACCCCGCCGACCGGCTTCACCTTTTGCAGGGATTTGACGGGAGTGTGATTTTGCTGTGAATCAGCATAAATGTGCTTTAGAATTCACATTTGTGTGATATAGTTGAAAATACAACAAACCATTTGAAAGAAGGCATTTTTCCATGAAGGGTCGAGTTCACTATGTCAGCCCCAAGGGCTGCGCCGAAATGGTCGCCGAGGCCATTGCCCGCGAAATCAAGATCGTCAAGGAGCCGCTGCTTCCCGCTTACATGCCTGAAAACATCATCCTGATGTTCCTGGGCTGCGAAGGCACCAAGGCTGACAAGACCACGATGGAGTTTATCCGCTCCCTGAACGTCAAGCGCGTAGAAAACGCCGCGCTGTTCTGCTGCAACCCCAAGAAGAGCACCGCCGCCATCGAAGAGATGCGCGCCGCGCTCAAGGCGCAGGGCGTGAACGTGCTGGATCAGTCGTTCGTCTGCACCGGCAAGGGCTTCCTTTCCGGCAAGATGCCCTCCGACGCCGATCTCGAGGCTGCCCGCAAGTTCGCCGCGGACTGCGTCAAGACCGTGCTGCACGACTAATTAACCCATGAAAAACATGCGCCCCCTCGCAAGAGGGGGCGTGTTTTGTTATGCAATGGTATGAGTAAGGGCGGCCTGCCGCCTCACTCGTCCTGTTCGTGATCCAGCTCGGAGAGCATGCGGCCGGGGGTGATGACGTCCTGGCCAAAGCGGCGGCGCAGCTCGTCCACTGTCGTTTCAAGGCGCTTCCTGCGTTCCCGAACGGGCGCGTTTTCGGCCTCGAACAGGCTGATTTGCGCATCCTCGTCGCTGGCCACCAGGCCTGTCGCGCCCACGCCCAGCATGCGGATGGGTGCGGACGGATCCCACTCGGCCTGAACCAGCGCCAGCGCGCACTGATACAGCTCGCTCGTCAGCGCGGTCGGCCTGACCAGCTTTTTCTGACGGCAGATGGTTTTGAGCGCCGGGTTGCGGATCTGCACCTGCACGACGGTGGCGAAAAGCTGCTGCTCGCGCAGCCGTCGTCCCACGCTGTCGCTCAGGGTGAGCAGGCCTGTGCGAATGTCCTCCAGGCCGACCAGATCGCGCGCGAAGGTGGTGGAGTTGCTGACGCTCTTGACCGGGTCAGCCTCACCCTGGCGGCGCACCGGGCTGTCATCCAGGCCGTTGGCATAGCGCCAGAGCATGTCGCCCGAGGCGCTGCCCAGCACGGACATTGCGCGCTCCCTGGGCAGAGCGGCCAGCTCGCCGATGGTGCGGATGTAGAACCTGCGCAGCAGCTGCGCGGTATTGCGCCCCACGAACAGCATGCTTTCGATCGGCAGGGGAAACAGAATGTCCTTGTAGTTATCGCGGGAGATCACCGTGGTCGCGTCCGGCTTTTTGTAGTCGCTGCCCAGCTTGGCGAAGACCTTGTTGAAGGACACGCCCACCGAGATGGTCAGTCCCAGCTCTTCGCGCACGCGGCGGCGCAGCTCGTCTGCGATCTGTTCGCCCGAGCCGAAAAGGTGCTGGCTGCCGGTCACGTCCAGCCAGCTCTCGTCGATGCTGAAGGCCTCGACCTGGTCGGTGTACTGGGCGTAAATGGCGTTGATGCGGCGGCAGTACTCGCCGTAAAGGTATCTGGTCGGGCGGACGA
>CAKUFB010000410.1 GCA_934647145.1 uncultured Clostridia bacterium | reverse complement strand
CGGCTGGGCCGACTGCCGGTTGCTGCCGCGCATTCTATCGACGAATTCGGGAACCATAAATTCAAGTTCCCGAATTCTCCGGTTTTCCGGACGCTCCCGGAGAACGTATATCGGCGCTGCCGCCTCGGCTGGGGGAGGCTCCGCTTCGCTTCGCGCTCCCCCAGACTCCCACCGAAGTTTGCGCGCTTGCTGCCGCCGGTTCTATCACGAATTCAGGAACCATAAATTCAAGTTCCCGAATTCTCCGGTTTTCCGGGCGCTCCCGGAAAACTTCTGTCGGCACTGCCGACCGCTCCCCCAGACCCCCACCGAAGTTTGTCTGCTCGTCGCCCGTCATGTTCTTCGGCGCCCGGGCGGCCGCAGCCGCCCGTAAAACGCGATTTCCTCTGGAAATCGCTTCCCTGCAGGCCGTCAGGCCTGTGGGTGGGGTGCGGGGAGGCGCGGCCGTTCAGGCCGCCCTCCCCGGGGGACCGGAGCGCGGCGGCTGCAGCCGCCGCGCTCCGGCGGGCTCATTGGCCGCGGAGATCAGGCGCGTATCTTTTCATCCACCAGCGCCAGGATGCGATCGACCACCTGCTCAATGGTCAGCGAGGTGCTGTCGATGAGCACCGCATCGTCGGCCTGCCTGAGCGGGGAAACGGCGCGGGTCATGTCGGCGTGGTCGCGCGCCTTGAGCTCGGAGAGCACCTGCTCGAGCGGCACGTCCACGCCCTTCTGAGCCAGCTGCTGGCAGCGGCGGCGGGCGCGTTCCTCGGGAGCGGCGGTCAGGTAGACCTTGAGCGTCGCTTCAGGCAGCACGCAGGTGCCGATGTCGCGGCCGTCCATGACCAGGCTGCGGGCGCGCGCGATTTCCTGCTGGCGGGAGACCATCAGGTGGCGCACCACGGCCACGGCGGACACGGCGGACGCGGCCATGGAGACCTCGTTGTTGCGGATGGCCTCCGACACGTCCTCGCCGCCCAGCAGCACGCGCTGCTCGCCGTCCTCATAGCGCACGTCCACATGCACCAGCGGCGCGCGCTTGGCCACGTTGATCGCGTCGTGCGGATCGACGCCGTTCCTCAGCATGTACAGGCCCACCGCGCGGTACATCGCGCCGGTATCCAGGTACAGTATGCCCAGCCGCTTCGCCACGAGCGCGGCGATGCAGGACTTCCCCGCACCCACCGGGCCGTCGATGGCGATGGTAATCGGATGTTCGTTCATAGATATTTCCTCCGCGCCCGTCCGGGCGTTTCTTTATTTATATTAATACGCTCCGCGCCGCGCTCTGCCCGGCCAGCGCGCCGGTAGAGAAGGCCACCTGCAGGTTATAGCCGCCGGTCAGCGCGTCGAGATCGACCGTTTCTCCGGCGAAATAGAGGCCCTCCACGCCTTTTGCGGCCAGCGTTGAGGGGCTGAGCTCCTTCACGGACACGCCGCCGCGGGTGATGATCGCCTCCTGAAAGCCCCGCAGTCCCTTCACGGTCAGCGGCACCGCCTTGACGAGCGACGCGATCGCCTTCCTCTGCGCCTGCGTGATCGAGTGAACCGGCGTGCCGGGCGACAGTCCCTCCGCCGCCAGCAGCGAGGCGAGCGCCTCGGCCAGCGAGCGCGGTTCAAGCCCCTCGAGAATCGAGAGCAGGCGCTTGTTCGGGTTTTCCTGGAAGTCGCGCAGCAGCCGCCTGTCCAGCATATCGGGCGACAGGGCGGGCTTCAGGTCGATTTCCAGGCGCGCGCCGGCCGGCTCCTCGGGCAGGACGCTCGACAGCGACAGCGCCAGCGGGCCTGAAATGCCGAAGTGCGTGAACAGCATCTCACCCATCTCGTCGAACAGCGGCCGCTTGCCCTTGCC
>CAKUFB010000409.1 GCA_934647145.1 uncultured Clostridia bacterium | reverse complement strand
GCAAAATACTTTTGGGATATTCAGGAGGTTCACCTATGCTCGAGCTTCGCAATATTTCCTTCGCTGCGGACGACGCACAGTCCCACAAGGAGATCCTGAAGCACATCAACCTGACCATCGGCGAGCGCTTCGTCGCGGTCACTGGCCCCAACGGCGGCGGCAAGTCCACGCTGGCCAGGGTCATCGCCGGCATCCTGCGCCCCACCGAGGGACAGATTCTGCTCGACGGCGAGGACATTACCCCGCTCTCCATCACCGAGCGCGCCCGCAGGGGCATCAGCTTCGCCTTTCAGCAGCCGGTTCGCTTCAAGGGCCTGACCGTGCGCGACCTGATCACGCTGGCGGCCGGACGCGAGCTGACCGTGGCCGAGGTGTGCTCCTACCTGAGCGAGGTGGGCCTGTGCGCCAAGGATTATGTCGCCCGCGAGGTCAACGCCAGCCTGTCCGGCGGCGAGCTCAAGCGCATTGAAATCGCAATGATTATCGCACGGGGCACGAAGTTCTCCATCTTTGACGAGCCCGAGGCCGGCATCGACCTGTGGTCGTTCGGCAACCTCATACACGTCTTCGAGAAAATGCACGAAAAGATCAACGGCTCCATACTCATCATCTCCCACCAGGAGCGCATCCTCAATATCGCCGACCGCATCATCGTCATCGCAGGCGGCGAGGTGGAGCAGTCCGGCACGCGCGAGGAGGTTCTGCCCCGCCTGCTGGGCGGAGAAACTGCCTGTCGCGTGCTGACCGACAAGCTGTAAGAAAGGAGCGCATCCATGGACGCCATTCAGAAAAGCCTGCTGGCCCAGGTTTCGGGCCTGCACGACATCCCCGAGGGCGCGTACAACATCCGCTCGAACGGCCAGGCCGCCGGTCGCCGCTCGACCGCCCACATCGAAATCACGCCCAAGGACGACCTGCCGGGCATCGACATCCGTATCCTGCCGGGTACCAAAAACGAGAGCGTACACATCCCGGTCATCCTGTCGCAGAGCGGCCTGAAGGACACCGTGTACAACGACTTCTTCGTGGCTGAGGGCTGCGACGTGACCATCGTTGCCGGCTGCGGTATCCACAACGACGGCGCGGCCACCTCCGAGCACAGCGGCATACATACCTTCCACGTCGGCAAAAACGCCCGCGTGCGCTATATCGAAAAGCACTACGGCGAGGGCGACGGCAACGGCGAAAACATCATGAACCCCTCCACCATCGTAGAGCTCGACGAGGGCGCGTACATGGAGATGGAGACCGCCCAGATCAAGGGCGTGGACTCCACGCAGCGTTCCACCCGCGCAACGCTTTGTAAGGGCGCGACGCTGGTCATCCACGAGAAGATCATGACCCACGGCAGGCAGACCGCCCAGACCAACTTCCAGGTGGACCTTGACGGCGAAAACTCCAGCGCCAACGTGGTTTCCCGCTCGGTCGCCCGCGATCACTCGCACCAGATTTTCCTTTCCCAGATCAACGGCAACAACCTGTGTGCCGGCCATACCGAGTGCGACGCCATCATCATGGACAAGGCCAGCGTGCGCGCTGTGCCGGAGCTTACCGCCAACCACGTCGACGCCAGTCTGATCCATGAGGCTGCCATCGGCAAGATCGCCGGCGAGCAACTCATCAAGCTGATGACGCTCGGCCTGACTGAGCAGGAGGCCGAGGAACAGATCATCAATGGTTTCCTGAAATAATCCAGTAAATGGCAAATCAGCAGGGGTACAGGGACACGTCCCTGTACCCCTGCTGATTTGCCCGCGCGGCGGCTCCGCCGCCGCGCTCCCCGGGGGAAGGGCGCACCGCGCCCCTCCTCCGGAGCCCCTCCCCCTTCAGGCGCGGCGGCTCCGCC
>CAKUFB010000408.1 GCA_934647145.1 uncultured Clostridia bacterium | reverse complement strand
AGCTGAGCCGTCCCGCGGCGGCGAAGCCGCCGCGGGACGGCGTGCCCGTTGGGCGCCTCCGCGCACCCGGATCATGGCGCCGGCGCTTTCTGGCGCGAATTTCCTCACTCCCGATAGTTCACCCGAAGGGTTTCGCCATCGACCTCAACGCGCTCCACGAGCTCGCGCAGGACGGCGCGCCGTTCGTCGAGGGTCATGAGCGGCCAGGCGTCGGCGAGCGTCTGGATGCGCGCGCGGCGCTGCTCCTGGCGCTGTGCCTGAGACTGGACGTCCTGGGCGCGGACGATGCGCTGGTCGATGCGTTCGAGCGCCTTTTTGTGGGATTGGATGCTCTCAAGGAGCACTTCGTCCTCAGCGGCGGCATAGAGCGCGTAGAGTCTGCCGAGCCTGGCGCGGGCGGCGGTTCTCTGGGCAAGCAGCGTATCGAGAAGGCTTTCCTCCGCGGGCGCTTCGGCCGATTCGGGTGCAAGGGCGCGGGCAAACAGGTCGGCGAGCACCGCCTGCTCTACCTCGCGCGCCCAGGGCTTGGGATTGTCGCAGTCGGGATCGCGGATCAGGTATTTCTTGCTGGTCTGCTGGGAGTAGCAGGACAGCTTATCGCCCTTCTCGCCCCACTTCTGGTATCGCATGCGCGCGCCGCACCGGCCGCACCAGACCAGCCCGGTCAGCAGGCGGTCGCTCTGCACCTGGCGGTTCTCGCTGCGCCGCTCGAGCATTTCCTGCACCCGGTCGAACTGCGCCTGCGGGACGATGGGCTGATGCCTGCCCGGGTATTCCTGGCCGTTATACTCGATCAGGCCGAGGTTTGACCTTCGCCTGAGCAGGTCGCGCACCTGCTTGTCGTGCCGAAAGCCCAGGATCTCGGCGATGCGCGCGGCCGAAAAGCCTTCAAGATACAGCGAATAAGCCTTTCTCACCCGCTCCGCGTCGGCGTTTGGCACCAGGATACCCTGCTCGGAGTCGTAGTCGTATCCAAACGGCGGGTGGCCTCCGCCCATCCAGTAGCCCTGCTTGACCCGCTCGAGCATACCCATGCGGGTGCGCTCGCGGATGGTTTCGCGCTCCAGCTGCGCGAAGGCCGACAGGATGCCCAGCATGGCGCGGCCCATCGGGGTGCCTGTGTCCAGGTTTTCGTTGAGCGAGGTGAAGGACACGCCGCAGGGGTTGAACACATCCTCGATCAGGTAGAGCGTGTCCTTCTGGCTGCGGGAGAGACGATCCAGCTTGTAGACCGCCACCTGCGAGACCAGGCCCGCCCTGACCTCCTCGATCAGGCGCTTCATCTCGGGTCGGTCGATGTTGCTGCCGGTGAAGCCGCCGTCAATATAGAACTCGAACCGGCGAATCCCCCGGCTGCGGCAGTAGCCCTCGAGCATTTCCTTCTGTGCCTCGACCGAGTAGCCCTCCTCGAACTGCGCGTCGGTGGACACGCGGATGTACAGCGCGGCCTTCTTCATGCGCGCGCCTTCGCCCGGCGAACGATGCGCGAAACCTGTTCGCCCGCAATGGGCTGGGCAAGCAGCTTTTCGCGGGAAATGGGCGCGCCCCGCAGCGTGCGTTCAACGACCCTCATGTGATTCCTCCTTTTTACCGACAGGTAACCGAAACTTTTGCATAGACCCGGTTTACAATGCGGCGAAAATGTGTTATACTGCCTGCAGATCAAGGCAAACGCGGTTCCCTTTAATTCAGTCCTGTGAGACTGGCAAGGCGAAGTAAGCATTGGTTTGTCCTCATGCTTTTATTCACCATGCACCTCACAGCAGGTGCATTTTTTTGTTGCCTGCGTGAAGGAGGAGTACACATGCAGTTCAAGGCCGAAATCATGGACGAGCGCGCGATGGAGCGGGCGATCACCCGCATCGCTCACGAGATCATC
>CAKUFB010000407.1 GCA_934647145.1 uncultured Clostridia bacterium | reverse complement strand
CGCGCGTGTATTTTCGTTCTGTACGGCAAAGTCCTGTTAAGAAATTATGCCAACGTCTATTGACGAATTGCGTATCCTATTGTATAATACAGAATTGTATAATACTTGTTGTGCATCGCCCGCCAAGCGATGCCATGGCGAGGGAGGAATTTGAGAACATGAAGGTAAAGAGTCTGGTCACACTGGGCGTCACCCTGCTGCTGATCGTGCTGATCGGCCTGTTGGCCGTCAATGGCATGCACGTCGGCAAGTACATCTTCAAGTCGGTCGGCGATTCCGTATCGCTGGGTCTGGATCTGCGCGGCGGCATCTATGCCGTCTATCTGGGCGACACGAGCGCCGAGGACTTCGACAGGCAGATGGACGCCACCGTCACGATCATGCGCACCCGTCTGACCAATGAGGGCTACACCGAGGCCACCATCACCCGTCAGGGCAGCGACCGCATCCGCATTGAAATTCCGGACGTCAGCGACCCGAACGAAATTCTGAACATCGTGGGCACCCCCGCGCACCTGACCTTCGTCGATCCGGACGGCAACGTCGTGGTCGAGGGCGATCAGCTGGTCGAGGCCTATCCCGCCTACGACGACAACAACAAGCCCGTGGTCATGTTCAAGATGAACGACGAGGCCACCAAGTCCTTCGCCAAGGCCACCACCGAAAACATCGGCAAGACCATCTCCATCCAGCTCGACGGCGAGAATATCTCCACGCCGACCGTGCAGTCCGCCATCACCGAGGGCTCCGGCATGATCTCCGGCTCCTCGACGATCGAGGAGGCGCAGACGCTGGCCAACCTGATCATGTCCGGCGCGCTGCCCCTGGACATCACCCTGGACTCCTCCAGCGCCGTGTCCGCCACGCTGGGCATCGACGCGCTGAGCACCTCCCTGAAGGCCGGTATCATCGGCATGATCCTGGTGGCGCTGTTCATGATCGTACTGTACCGCCTGCCCGGCGTGATCTCCGTGATGGCGCTGTGCATCTACACGCTGATCGTGATGTACGCGGTGTGCCTGGTGCCCGGCGTACAGCTGACCCTGCCCGGCATCGCCGGTATCCTGCTGGGCATCGGCATGGCCGTGGACGGCAACGTCATCATCTTCGAGCGCTTCCGCGAGGAGCTCAAGGGCGGCCGTTCGCTCGAGGCGGCGGTTAACCGCGGCTACAAGAACGCCCTGTCCTCGATCATCGACTCCAACGTGACCACCATCATCGCCGGCTGCGTGCTGCTGTACTTCGGCACGGGCTCCATCAAGGGCTTCGCCATGACCCTGCTCATCGGCGTCATCGCCTCGATGATTTCCTCCGTGTTCGTCACCCGCTTCCTGCTCAAGCACCTGGTGCGCCTGGGCATCGGCAGGAACAACCTGAAACTCTATTCTCGCTAAAAGGAGGGAGCAGCACATGAAAAGCAATCTGTTCATCGGCCACAACAAGCTGCTTCGCGCCATCCCGCTGGTCATCATCGCCGTCGCGCTGGTCATGACCATTTTCGGCGCGGGGATGAACCTGGGCATCGACTTCACCGGCGGCTCTCTGTTCACCTATCAGGTGGGCGAGGACTTCGACGTTTCCGTGGTGGAGAGCGCGCTCGCCGCGGCCGGCATCAAGGAAGCGCAAATCGCCAAGACCGGCGTCAGCGCCGAGGAAACGCAGCTCGAGGTGCGCGCCAAGGATCTGGGCGCCGAGGCCGAGAACATGCGCGTCGTGTTCGAGGAGGAGCTCAAGAAGACCTATCCCCACCTGACCTACTACACCACCGACACCGTGGGCGCGGTGGCCGGCCGCGACCTGATCAGCAACGCCGTCAAGGCCTGCCTGATCGTGTTCGTCTGCCTGCTGATCTACATCGCCATCCGGTTCGACTTCACCAGC
>CAKUFB010000406.1 GCA_934647145.1 uncultured Clostridia bacterium | reverse complement strand
GAGGGTGGCAGGGAGGCTGAAAACCCTTTGGGTTTTCAGGTTTCGCCTTTGGCGAAACTGCCGACGGCTCAAATCGTAGATTTGAGCCGCGGCACCTGGCCGGGGAGCTTGCTCCCCCGCCCACCGGCTTGTCAAAACCTTTTTTGACCAGCCGGCGTCCCCTGCAGGGGGCTTTTTTTGTCGGCTTTGCTTGCAATGCGGGGCGGGGGACGGTATAATGGTATCATTGAGGACAGGAGGGACTGACGATGGCGGAACGGGATGCGATGAGGGCGCTGCTTGAGGGCGTGGAGAGGTGCGAGTGCGGGCGGAGCCATGCCTGCGCGATTCGCGAGGCGGTGATCGGCCACGGCGCGATCGGCGAGGTCGGACGGCTGCTGGGCGAGCACAGGCATATTGTGCTGGTGTGCGACGGAAACACCTGGCGCGCGGCGGGCGAGCGGGTGGCGGAGCGCCTTCAGGCGGAGGGCTTTGACGCGAAAATCTGCCGATTTGAGGGCGAGGGCGCGCTCATCCCCGACGAGGCGGCGATTGCGCGGCTCGAGAAGAGCCTGACCGGCGAGACGCAGGCGATTGTGGGCGTGGGCTCGGGCGTGATCAACGACCTGTGCAAGTACGTCGCCGGCGCGCATGATTTGCCCTACATGATCGTGGCCACCGCGCCGTCGATGGACGGGTTCGCGTCGGTGGGCGCGGCGATGATCCTGGGCGGCATGAAGGTGACGGTCGACCGGCGCGTGCCCGCCTGGATTGTGGGCGACACGGCGGTGCTCAGGGACGCGCCCCTCGACATGATCTGCGCGGGGATCGGCGACATACTGGGCAAGTACTCCTGCCTGAACGACTGGAAAATCAGCCGCGCAATCAACGGCGAGTACTTCTGTCAGCGGGTGTACGAGCTGGTGATGGGCGAGGTGTGCGCCTGCCGGGACAACATCGACCGGGCGATGGCGCGGGATGAGCAGGCCGTCGGTGCGCTGATGCGCTCGCTGGTGACGGTGGGCGTGTGCATGGCCTATGTGGGCAACAGCCGGCCGGCCTCGGGCAGCGAGCATCACCTGTCCCACTTCTTTGAGATTGTGGGCGTGCTGCGCGGAGAAAGATACCTGCCCCACGGCGTGGACGTGGCCTACTCGACCATATTGACCTGCCGCCTGCGCGAGATGCTGCTCGCCGCAAAGCCCGAGACCTTTTCGGCGCGGTTCGACCGGGCGGCCTGGGAGGCGGGCGTGCGCGAGGAGTACGGCAAGCTGGCCGATTCGGTGATCGCGCTGCAGGAAAAGTCCGCGCTGTTCGGCCGCGACCGCCTGCCGGTCATCCGCGAAAGGTGGGGCGAAATCCGAGGCATACTCGCCGAGGCGCCCTCCGCGCGGGAGGTCGAGGCGCTGCTCGCGCGGGCGGGGTATCGCCGGGAGGAGCTTCTGAGCGTCTACGGCGAGGAAAAGATTCGCCGGGCGATTGCGCACGCGAAGGAGCTCAAGGATCGCTATACGCTGCTCAACCTGCTGGCGGACGTCGGGGCGCTTTCGGACTTTGCGCGGACGGTCGAGCTGTGACGGCGCGCGCCGGGGAACATGGAGAAGACGAGGTTACTGAGGATGAAAATACGCACAAGCAACCGGCCTGTGGACGAGCAGGCGCTGGAAAACTCCTTTGTGGCGGTGGACGACCTGGAAACGCCCATGGGCACGCTGAGCGTCGCCCCGCTGCGGAACGACGAGCTCACGCCTGAGCGGCCGTTCGAGGTGAAGCTGACGGTGCACGGCAAGGCCGCCGCGGCCGACGCGCTGCTGGGCGCGGGACTGTCCAGGGGGATGTATCTGGCGCAGCAGGAGGGCGTGCCCGCGCGCATTTACGCCCAGTGCCTGCCCAGCGAGACGCAGAAGCTGGAGCTGCT
>CAKUFB010000405.1 GCA_934647145.1 uncultured Clostridia bacterium | reverse complement strand
TTGCCGAAGACGTAGTCGTTGCCGGGCAGAACCGCGTTGAGCAGGATGCCGACCAGCGCGCCCACGGCCAGGCCGGAGAGGCTGACGGAGCCCAGAGTGATCGCGCCGGCGCTGGAGAAGGTGATGCCCAGCGCCAGACTCATTTCGAGGGCGGCGATGATGACGTTGCGGCTCTTGGTGAAGTCGACCTTGTTCTCGACGACGTTGCGCACGCCGACGGCGGAGATCATGCCGTAGAGGATGAGGGAGACGCCGCCGATCGTCGCGGTGGGCATGCAGGCGATCAGCGCCTCAAACTTGGGACAGAAGGCGAAGATGACCGCCAGCACGGCCGCGATGCGGATGACCTTGGGGTCGTAGACCTTGGTCAGGGCCAGCACGCCGGTGTTCTCGCCGTAGGTGGTGTTGGCAGGCGCGCCGAACGCGGCGGCCAGCATGGTGGCGCTGCCGTCGCCCAGCAGGGTGCGGTGCAGGCCGGGATCGGCGACGTAGTTCTCGCCGACGGTGGAGGAGATGGCGCAGATGTCGCCGATGTGCTCGATGACGGTGGCCAGGGCGATGGGCATCATGATGGCGATGGAGCTGACCAGCAATCCGCCGTCGCAGCCCTTAAACAGGGAGAACACGGTGTCGCCGAAGTGGACGGGCAGACCCAGCCAGGGAGCGTCCCTGAGCTGCTGCACCTTGACGGGATCCAGCTGATTGAAGATGGCGGCCACCGCGTAGGAACCGACCACGCCCAGCAGGATGGGGATGATCTTGATCATGCCCTTGCCCCAGATGTTGCAGGAGACCACGATCACGATGGCCAGCAGCGCGATCCACCAGTTGTCGTTGCAGTTGTTGATGGCGGAGTTGGCCAGCGTCATGCCGATGCAGATGATGATCGGGCCGGTGACGATGGGCGGGAAGAAGCGCATGACCTTCTGCGCGCCGAACGCCTTGAACAGCGCGGAGAGCAGCAGGTAGATCAAACCGGCGGCCATGACGCCCACGCCGGCGTAGGGAATCCAGTTCAGCGCGCTCTGATTCTCAAACAGCTTGTTGACCGCCGCGTAGCCGCCGATGAAGGCGAAGGACGAGCCCAGGAACGCGGGCACCTTGCCCTTGGTCAGGAAGTGGAACAGCAGCGTGCCCAGACCCGCGAACAGCAGCGTCGCGGAGACCGGCAGACCGGTCAGGATCGGCACCAGCACGGTAGCGCCGAACATGGCGAACATGTGCTGGAAGCCCAGCAGCATCATCTTGGGGTAGCCCAGCTGTCTAGCGTCGCGAATGGCAGTGTCCTTGGTCATGGTCATCGTCTCCTTTATCAAGTCGAAGGTGAACAGGGAAACCTCGTCAGGAGCGCGGCTCGTCGTTTAAGTACAGCGCCACGCGGTTTTCTCCGTCGAACTCGACCACCTTGACGGCGATGAGCTCGGTGGAGGCGGTGGGCACGTTTTTGCCCACGTAGTCGGGGCGGATGGGCAGCTCCCGGTGCCCGCGGTCGATCAGTACGGCCAGCTGAATCCGCTGCGCGCGGCCGACGTCCATCAGCGCGTCCAGCGCGGCTCGGGCGGTGCGTCCGGTGTAGATCACGTCGTCCACCAGCACGGCCGTCCTGCCCTCGAGCGAGAAGGGGATGTCCGTGCCCAGCACCTCGGGCCTGTCCGCCTTGAGCGACAGATCGTCCCGGTAAAAGGCGATGTCCAGCACGCCCACCGGCACGCTCGTCCCTTCCTCGATTCGCGAAATGGCCTGCGCCAGCCGGTTCGCCAGCGGCACCCCGCGCCGCTGAATCCCGACCAGCACCAAATCGCCCGTTCCCTTGTTGCGCTCGATGATCTCGTGAGCGATGCGGGTGATCGCCCGCTCCATCGCGCGCTCGTCCATGATTTCGGCCTTGAACTGCATGT
>CAKUFB010000404.1 GCA_934647145.1 uncultured Clostridia bacterium | reverse complement strand
CCCCAGTATACCGCATCCGCGCCGCCCGCGCAAGGCATACCTTGAAGAATCCGCACAAAAACCTTTGAAAATCGGGCTGGCTCTTGCCTTTTCGGACGAAAGGCCGTATACTTTTTTTGTAAAGTCACTTCTGAAAAGGAGCGTGAATCCATGGCATTTCAGACGATTACCCATCAGGCGGATTTCTGCGTCGTGGGCGGCGGTCTGGCCGGCCTGTGCGCGGCGGTGGCCGCGGCCCGTCACGGCGCGCGCGTCGTGCTGATGCAGGAGCGTCCCATGCTGGGCGGCAACGCCTCGAGCGAGGTACGCATGTGGGTGTGCGGCGCGGGGTCGGGGCATCGCGACCTGCTGGAGACCGGCCTGGTCGAGGAGCTGATGATGGAGAACCAGTACCGCAATCCCGACAAGAACTACAGCGTCTGGGACGGCATACTGTACGAGCTGGCGGCGTATCAGGAGAACCTGACGCTGCTGCTCAACTGCACCTGCAATCAGTGCGAGATGGACGGCAATCGCATTGTCTCGGTGACCGGCTGGCAGATGACCACGCAGCAGGTTCACCGGGTCGAGGCGGCGCTGTTTGCCGACTGCTCGGGCGACAGCGTGCTGGCCCCGCTGACCGGCGCGGACTTCCGCGTGGGCCGCGAGGCGCGCAGCGAGTTCGGCGAGGACATCGCGCCCGAGGTCGCCGACAAAAAGACCATGGGCATGAGCTGCATGCTGCAGGCGCGCCAGGAAAACCGCCCCAGTCAGTTCATTCCCCCGCGCTGGGCGCACCACTATACAAAGGAAGACCTGCCCCACCGCGTGCCCAATCTGGACGCAATCGGCGAGAACTTCTGGTACCTGGAGCTGGGCGGCGACCAGGACAGCATCGCGGACAGCGAAAGTGTGCGCGACGAGCTGCTGCGCGTGGCCTACGGGATCTGGGACTTCTGCAAGAACGACCCGGAGAACCGCGAGAGGAACGCGAACTGGCGGCTGGACTGGATGGGCATACTGCCCGGCAAGCGCGAGAGCCGCAGGTACCTGGGCGACTACATCATGACCCAGAACGACGTGCGCGCCGAGGGACGCTTCCCCGACCTGGTGGCCTACGGCGGCTGGTCGATGGACGACCACCACCCGGGCGGATTCCGCGCGCCGGACAGGCCCACCATCTTCCACCCCGCCCCCGCGCCCTACGGCATCCCCTATCGCTCCATGTACTCCCGCAACATCGAAAACCTGATGTTCGCCGGGCGCAACATCTCGGTCACCCACACCGCCATGAGCTCCACCCGCGTCATGGCCACCTGCGCCACCATCGGCCAGGCCGTGGGCACCGCCGCCGCCCTCGCCGTGCGCGACCATCTCACGCCCCGCGGCGTGTACGAACAGCGCCTGCACGAGCTCCGGCAGACCCTGATGGACGACGACTGCTACCTGCCCTTTGCCCGCCGCGAGGTGCCCGAGCTGACGAAAAACGCCGCGCTCGAGTGCAGTTCGCCCGACGCCGAGAACCTGCGAAACGGCCTCGACCGCCCGATCGACGGCGAGGACAACGGCTGCGCGCTCGAGCTGGGACAAAGCGCCTGCTACCATTTCGGCCGGGAGGTCGAGCTGCGCGAGGCGCGCCTGGTCTTCGACAGCGACCTGAACCGCGACACGCTGCCCGCCCTCGAAACCACCCTCAAGCGCAACATGATTCACAACCGCCCGCTCAACTGGCCGGACAGCTACGTCCCCCGCACCATGACCCGCGCCTTCCGCGTCGAGGGACTGCGCGCGGACGGCTCCGCGGTCGTCCTCTTCGAGACGGACAACAACTACCAGCGCCTGCGCCGCATCCCCCTCTCCGGACGCTTCGCCGGCGTGCGCTTCACCCCCCTGGCCACCTGGGGCAATCCCGCCTGCCACCTCTTCGCCTTCGACGCGAGGTA
>CAKUFB010000403.1 GCA_934647145.1 uncultured Clostridia bacterium | reverse complement strand
TTTCCAGGCAGGCTGAGCCTGCACCCACCTGCTGCCGCCGGTTCTGGCGACGACCATTGGCCGCCATAAATTGGAGCGGCCAAGGTCTGCGAATCCGCAGGCTTTCCTGCGGATTGCCGGGCGGGCACTGCCCGCCGCGCTGGGGGAGGGTCTTGAATAGCGCGTAGCCTGACGATAGGATGCGCGGCAGCAAGCGGGTGTCGGCCCTGCCGACCGCTCCCCCAGACCCCCACCGAAGTTTGCGTGCTGCCTCTTCCCCGCAAAACTACGGTCTTCTCGCGTTTTCCAGGCTGCGCCTGAGCGCCCTGACCTTGGCCAGCATGCCCTCGACGGCGCGCCGGCGGTCGGCGATTTCGCCCTGCACCCACAGGTCGGCCAGAAAGCTGTCACTCACGACGTCGAAGAACTTGGTAAAGCCATCGATGCCGTCCAGCTGCGCGTCGATCGCGCCCGGCCCGGCGTTGAGTACGCGCCCGGCGCTCTCCAGCTTATACTTCGCGCTCTGCACACATCGCGCCGCGTCGTCGATCTTGCCGTGCTTGACCAGGCTTGTGATCAGCCCGCCCGCAAAAATATCGAACAGGCCCCAGTTCCGCGCGCTGCTCAGCTTTTCCTGTGCTTCCTCCAGATCGCTCTGCGCCCCGGCGACCAGCCGGATCGCCTCGTCAAGGCCCGTCTGATTTCTCATTTCGTCCATTCCTCCTCTCAGGATGGTTCTATTATACGATACTTTGCCCCGCTTCGCAACGCCTTTGCGCCGAAGGATACGCGGGGGCGTCTGAAATGTCGCCCAGGGCGCACGGCTCCTCGCCAGAGGGTAAAATATGCCTGAAAACGCATGTTTTCATGACGGACTGTCAAAAAACTCGGGAGAGCTCGAGAGGGCCGCAGCCCTTTCGAACTTTCAATCGTGCCCAGCGGCATGTACGGTGGGCACGGGGCGATTTTTGCGTCGGAAAATCTCATTTTCCAGAGCAAAAATCGTTTCCTTGCAGTTTTTGCGCCCGGAAATCTCTTAGATTTCAGCAAAAACTGGTGAGGGTGGCAGTGGCGGGGGAGCTTGCTTCCCCGTCCACCAGCTTGTCAAAACTTTTTTGACAAGCTGGCCTGAAAACGCATGTTTTCATGAGGAAAAAGCATACCGTATCAAACGCGTTCCGAGTGGAAACTTTTCCGTAAGTTTTCGCAAAACCTATTGATTTTAGCGGGTGACTGGTTTATCATACTCACAGAAAACCATGCTGGGGGAAGGCGCTGTGCGCCGCGCCCACCGGCTGGAATATTCCAAGGAAAGAGGTTGCTGAAGATGTCTAAACTGGATCTGACGAAGTATGGCATTACCGGTACCACCGAAATCGTACACAATCCCTCTTACGAAACGCTGTTCGCCGAGGAAACCAAGCCCGGCCTGGAGGGCTATGAAAAGGGTCAGGTGACCGAGCTGGGCGCCGTGAACGTCATGACCGGTATCTACACCGGCCGCTCCCCCAAGGACAAGTACATCGTCATGGACGAGAACTCCAAGGACACCGTGTGGTGGACCTCCGACGCGTATAAGAACGACAACCATCCCATGACCGAGGATACCTGGAAAGCCGTCAAGGAGCTGGCCACCAAGGAGCTGTGCAACAAGAAGCTGTACGTCGTGGACGCCTTCTGCGGCGCGAACAAGGACACCCGCATGAACGTCCGCTTCATCGTCGAGGTCGCCTGGCAGGCTCACTTCATCAAGAACATGTTCATCGTCCCCTCCGACGAGGAGCTGGCCGCCTTCGAGCCCGACTTCGTGGTGTACAACGCCTCCAAGGCGAAGGTTGAGAACTACAAGGAGCTGGGTCTGAACTCCGAAACCTGCGTGGCCTTCAACATCACCAGCCGCGAGCAGGTCATCATCAACACCTGGTACGGCGGCGAGATGAAGAAGGGTATGTTCTC
>CAKUFB010000402.1 GCA_934647145.1 uncultured Clostridia bacterium | reverse complement strand
CCGTACTACAACAAGACCACCCAGGAGGGACTGATCGCGCATTTCAGCCGGGTAGCCGACGCGGTGCGCCTGCCGATCATCCTGTACAACGTGCCCGGCCGTACCGGCCTGAACATGCGCCCGCAGACCGCCGCCCAGTTGTGTACGCATTCGCGGATACTGGGCGTCAAGGAAGCCTGCGGGGACGTTTCCCAGGCCGCCGAGCTGCTGCGCCTGTGCCCGAACGCCGCCGTCTACAGCGGAAACGACGACCAGACGCTGCCCATGATGGCGATGGGCGCGCAGGGCGTAATTTCGGTTGCCGCCAACGTCGTGCCCCGGCAGATGGCGCGCCTCGCACATGCGATGCTCGACGGAAACCTGGCCGCGGCGCGCTGCGAGCACACTCGTCTGCTGCCGCTGATGCATGAGCTGTTCGCAAGCGTCAGTCCGATTCCGCTCAAGGCGGCGCTGGCCGCGCTGGGCCTGTGCGAAAACGAGGTACGCCTGCCGCTCGTCGCTCAGCGCGCAACGCAGGAGCTGCTCAGGGCGCTCTTTGCCGCGCTGGAATGAAGCCGCAGAGGGGCTGTAGTGGCTTTTAGCAGGCTATTTTCTGCATAATCAGTGACAATTCCATATGAAAATGTCTTTATGATGAAATTTTACATAGTTCAGAAATTCGAAATTGTATGAAAAGTTGTATGCAGAATTGCATATTTCTCAAAATTCGTGCATAAATAGGCCCCACTGTGGGGTTCGTTTATGCACGTTCAGCGTATGCCATACTAGTTAACCAGTAATTTCAAATGTGTTACAATACTGTCACAAGTTAACACGGACGAAAGGAGCTAGATTCTCTTGAAATTGGCGATTGTGGATACCGACAAGAACCTCGGAAACTCGGTTTCGACGGCTTTAAGCCGCGTGTACCCAAATGCAGTCATTCTTCAGATCAGGAACGGGAGAGAAGCGCTGCATACACTCAAGACACAATGCATTGACGCGATGCTGTGCGGGCTGGTGCTGCCTGAGCTCGATGGTCTCGGCCTGCTGGAAGCCATCCGTACCATGCGCCATCGGCCGCGCATCATGGTGCTGACTCAGGTCACGAATGAACGCATTCTCGCGCGGACGCTTACACTCGGCGCGGATTATTACATGATCAAGCCAGTAGAGACCGCGATTATCTGCAAGCGCATGGCGGAGCTGCTGGATGAGAAGGAGACCGCGGTGCCGCCGCGCACTCAGTTTATGGACTGTGCGCAGATGCTGTCGGAGCTGGGAATCCCCACGCGCTTCGCAGGGTACCACTATCTGTTGTACGGTATCGAGCTGGCGCGTCAGAAGCCTGAGTACCTGGAGCGCATCACCACTCGATTGTACCCGATCATCGCGGAGCGCTTCGGGAAGCGTCCGGAGAACATCGAGCGGGGAATCCGCTACGCCGTGGACATGGCCTTCAGCCGGAATAAGTGGCCTGCTCTATCAGAGCGTCTCGACATCGACGAAAGCCAGCTGACCTGCCGGCCCAGCAATCGTGTGTTTATGACGCTGCTGGTCAACGCCAAGCGACCGCAATAGGACGCGCCATCCCCTGGATGAGCGAGGGCAGGGAGGCCTGGACAGCGCGCCTCCGCACACTTCGCCTGCAGAAAACGCGCGGTCGCAGAGGCGCCCGCGTCAGACTGTCGAAAAAATCTCGGAGAGCCCAGCGGCGCATACGGTGCGCACGGAACGATTCTTGCAGTTTTTGTGCTCGGAAATCTCATAGATTTCTCCCAAAACCGGAGAATACAGCTGCGGCGGGACGGGGGAGGGGCGCGCAGCCCACGCATTCGGAGCGGCAGCGCCGTCCCGAGGCCGCGCCGCAAGCGGCGCGGCGACACGGGGGAGGGGCGCGCTGCGCCCCTCCCCCGAACCCCCTACCCCAAGGCCGCGCCGCGGCAGTGCCCGGCGCAATAC
>CAKUFB010000401.1 GCA_934647145.1 uncultured Clostridia bacterium | reverse complement strand
GACTGCGTGCTGCGCGAGGTGAAGGAGGAAACCGGCCTGACCCTGACCGAGTATCGCTATCGCGGGCTGGTGACCTTCGTCTCCGACCGCTGGGAGACCGAGTACATGCACCTGTTCACCGCCACCGGCTATACCGGGACGCTGCGCGCCGACTGCGACGAGGGCGAGCTGGCCTGGATCGACAAGAAGGCGCTGCTCGAGCTGCCGCTATGGGAGGGCGACCGGATCTTCCTGCGCCTGCTCGATCAGGGCGCGCCCTTTTTCTCCCTCAAGCTGGTCTACGAGGGGGAAAGGCTGGTCTCGTCCAGTCTGAACGTGACGGGGAAGTAGCCGCCGCGTATCCGGCCGGTTTTCAGGCTTAGGCTTCGCAGCGCAGTGTCTGAATTTTCATCGCTGCATTCGCAGCTCCTGCGGGGCAGTCCCGAGTTCTCCACCCGCGAAGAATCTGGAGGCTCTAATCTATGGCCGACAGATTCGTGTTCTATCCGGCGGCCGCAGGTGGAACCGGGCACTGCCCGGCCATCAATCTGCGGATTTCTCCGCAGATTCGAAGAACCCAGCCGCTCCAATTTATGGCGGCTGGGTTCGTGTTCTATTCGGAGGCAGCAAGTGGCAGTCGGCACTGCCGACCGGCAGCAGGCGGCAGTCGGCACTGCCGACCCGGAACCCCTCAGTCGCCTTCGGCGACAGCTCCCCTTTCAGGGGGGCCTATACGACGCGCCTATGCCTCCTCTGAAAGGGGATGTGCCCGCAGCGCGGACGGCGGGGTTTGAACCGCGAAGAACCCGGGAGCTTCAATCTATGGCTCCCGGGTTCGTGTTCTATTCGGCGGCAGCAAGTGGCAGTCGGCCCTGCCGACCGGCAGTCTGAAACGCGACGTACCTTGCCGCAGGGCGCGTTTTCTTTTTCGGGAACGGCTACTTTGCCTCCAGCAGCGCCAGCTCGCTGGTCAGGGCGTGGGTCAGGCGGATTCGCAGGCCGTTTTGCGTCAGCTCGCGGCCGGATGCCTCGAACCGGTCGCCGGAATTGTCGAGCGTGACGCGGTAGTCGAGGGCGGGGGAGAGGCCGCGCGGGTACACGACCGCCTCGTCCGGCGCGTCGCCCGACAGGCGAAAGGCTCCGATCACCGCGCGCATGCGGTCATAGGACGCGCGCTCCAGCACGCAGACTCCGCCCGGCTGCACGCCGCTGAGTACCGGCGTGTGGTGAAAGATCAGCGCGTCGCGCCCCAGCGGCCGGATAAAGCCTTTGTACAGCTCGAAGGCGTGCCTGACGCGCGCCAGCTGGCCGGGGTTCGCCGCCGAGCCGATTGGGTTGTAGTCGTTGGTGGTGGGCCGGCCGAAGAGCGTCGCGCGCAGCTGGAAGTCCAGGTCTGCGCGGGTGTGGCAGTCCATGCCGCTGACCAGCCGGTCGACCTTCTCAGGCGGCAGCGCCATGGTCATGCCGTTCGTCACGGCCAGCGAGCGGGGCGCGCGGTTCCAGTCGGACGTCCAGGTATGCGTAAACTGGCGCACAAAGCCCACGTCGCTTCGCCCGCCGCCGCCCGCGCAGTTCTCGAAGATCACCTGCGGATACCGGGCGCGCAGCCGGGCGTACATGTCGCAGACCGCGCGGTCATAGCGCAGCTGCGAGCACTCCGTCCCGCCCGCATGCGTCGTGCGCAGCAGCAGGTCGGCTTCTCCCAGGTTGTAGTCCAGCCGGAACAGGTCGATTCCGTATTCCTCGACCAGCCGTCTGATCTGCGCCTCGACCCAGGCGACCGCCTCCGGGTTGGTCATGTCGATCATTGTGCTCTTTTTGCCGTCGCAAAAGCGCGTCGCCAGCCAGTCCGGATGCGCCCGGCCCGCCTCGGAATCCGGCCCGATGCGCTCCGCGTCCAGCCACAGGCCGAACAGCAGCCCCTTTTCGTGGATGTAGTCGCGGATTTCGCCGATGCCGCGCGG
>CAKUFB010000400.1 GCA_934647145.1 uncultured Clostridia bacterium | reverse complement strand
TGCCGCTCGGGCCGAAGGTGTACAGCAGGAACACCGCCGTCACCAGCAGCCAGTAGCCGCCGCTCACCGCGCCCAGCAGGCCGCTTTTCGCCTTCTGCGGGCGGGTATATTCGCCCTCCTCCAGCAGCTTGTCCATCGCCGCGCGGCAGGTGCCGCCGTACACGAATGCCGCGACGCCCGCGCCTGCGATCACCAGCAGCGCGCCGACCGCGCCCACGTAGAGAATATCGCTCCCCTTCACGCAGACCGCCGCGAACAGCGGCAGCGCCGAAAGGATGCACAGCACCGTGCCCAGCATGTTCAGCCGGTTATACGTATCCTCGAACGCCTTCATGCGCTCGCGCACCATGCCGGACACGCCGTACTCGGTCTCAAACGGCTCCTTTTCCAGATACGCGTACCCCTTCGACCGGGACGCGCAGCCCAGAAACAGCGCCGCGCCCACCGCCGCCAGCACCAGCATCACGCACAGGCCGAACCCCGCCGCCGCGTCCTCGGTCAGGTGAAAGCGCGCGCTTTCGCTCATCGCGGCCAGCACCATCAGCGCGACCGGCGAGATCACGCACAGGAACGCGGCCAGCGCCATCCGGGGCGCGGCGGCGCGGCGAAGCGAAAGGTAGGCCGAGGCCTCCTCCATCGACACCCGGCGCAGCTTCTCGCCCTTCTCCGCCTGGGAGTCGGCCTGAGCCTCCTCCAGCTCGTCCTTGAGCAGGTAGTCGGTCGTCACTCCGAACAGGCGGCTCATCTGCAGCACCCTGTCCAGATCAGGCGCCGACTGCGCGCCCTCCCACTTGGATACCGACTGCCGCGTCACGTTCAGCTGCTCGGCCAGCTCCTCCTGAGACCACCCGGCCTTTTTGCGAAGGGAAATGATTTTGTCCGCCAGAATCATATGAAAACCTCCCGTGTGTCGAGGCGCTCCGCGCGCCTCCTGATGCGCCGATCATACGACTTTTCGCGGTTGCGTACCAGCGACCTGGCCTGGAAATGTGTCAACCGGCGGTTGCGAAGGCGCTTTTCGGGGGCAAACGGGCCGCTTTTCCCACTCCGCGTGCGAAATCATATACACCGCGGTCAGATCGCCCTCGTCGTCCGAATACTCCTCCACGAAGCGCATGCCGCACGCGCGGGCCGTGGCGCTCGAGGCAATGTTCGCCTTTTTCATGTAGGAGTACACCTTCAGGAAGGGCGTATGCTCGAACGTCCAGTCCCTGACGGCGCGCGCCGCCTCCTTCGCGTACCCCTGCCGCTGACAGTCCCGCCGCACATGATACCCGATCTCCGGCCGAATCACTCCGTGAATACGCTGCATCGTCAATCCGCAGTCGCCGATCATCTCGCCGGTATCCCTGCGCACCATCGCCCACAGCCCGAAGCCCAGCGTCTCGTATCGCTCCCGGTTGCAGGCGATCCAGTTTTTTACCCGCGCCTCGTCGAAGGTGTAGGGATAGTGGCGCATGATGTCCGAGTCCACCAGCACGCGGCAGAGCGCCTCGAAATCCTCCGGTACCATCTCCCTGAGTATCAGCCTTTCCGTCTCCAGTCTCACGCAGGCATCCCTTTCCTTCTTATATATATTCACTCCGCGGTGAATGGTATTATACCCTCTCTCATCCCGCCTGTCAAGCGCGCATAAAGAAAGCCCCTCCGCCTTTTTCGGGCGAAGGAGCATCCATCGCAAGCATGCAGGCTCAGCTGGAGCTCTTGCGGGGCGACCGCCCTGTGTTTTCAGACCGCGAAGAATCTGGAGGCTCCAATCTGTGGCCGACAGATTCGCGTGGCCCCGGCGGCAGCAGATGCGTGCAGGCTCAGCCTGCCGGCTGCAAGCGGCACTGCCGACCCCGTAACTCTTGTGGGGCAGTTGCCCCGAGTTTTCAGACCGCGAAGAATCTGGAGGCTCCAATCTGTGGCCGACAGATTCGCGTGGCCCCGGCGGCAGCAGATGCG
>CAKUFB010000399.1 GCA_934647145.1 uncultured Clostridia bacterium | reverse complement strand
GGGGGGCGGGCGCGCCGCGCCCCTCCCCCGGAACCCCCACCCCGGAGCCGCACTGCGGCGATGCCCGGCGCAATGCGCCGGGCGGGGGTGCGGGGGCGCGCAGCCCCCGCATTCCGGGGCGGCACTGCCGCCCCGAGGCCGCGCCTATGGCGCGGCGACACGGTCTGCCTGTCGATGCATTATACCTCGTCGAATACGCGGACAAAGTCCACTTCGAAGCAGTCAGGACAGGCAGAGAAGAGCTCCGGCACGGGCGCGGGCTTGAGCGCAAGCTCGCCGTCCTCGCCGCGCTGGGAGAAGGTGCGGTTATAGCCGCCGCATTCGGTAGAGACCAGCACAAACTGCTCCACGTCGGAGACCGGGCAGTCGGGCGCCATCTGACGGCCGACTTCTTTTCCGTCGGCATAGAAGATATAGCCGTCCCTCGACCAGTCCACGCCGTAGTAATGCCATCCGTCGGCGGTCTCCTCATAGGGGAAGCGGAAGTGGCCGTACCAGTGGCTGTCCCTGCCATAGCCGCCCCAGCCGTTGCCGCAGACGATCTGTCCCTCGGTATGCTGGCGGTAGTTCTCCATGATGTCGCACTCGACGCCTGCCTGAGCCGGGTCGGGATGCGCGCCGATGCAGGGCGACTGCAGCCAGAAGGCCGCGTGCCAGCCCGGATGCTTCGGCAGGCGGCAGCGGATTTCATAGTAGCCATACTTGTGCATGAATTTGGCCGGATCGAGCTTGCCGAAGGGCCAGAAGCCCTGACTGTCGCGCGGGTTGTCAAAGGTCAGCGAGCCGGTCTGCAGGTGCGCGGAGTAGAAGTCGTCGCCGTGGCGCACCAGGTGAATCTTCAGATGACTTTCGCCGTCTACCTCGACGCCTTCCCGGGTGAAGGTGGGGGATTTGAATCCCCAGAAGTTCAGGCGGTAGTTCCATTTGGTCTCGTCCAGCGCGGAGCCGTCGAATTCGTCGTTCCAGACCAGCTTCCATTGCTTGCCTCCGGGCAGCAGGCTGGCGGCGCGGCCTTCCACCGGATTTGCGGCGCGCATATCGACCTCTTTGAGACGGGTGATTTCAGCCATGCGTGTATCCTCCTTGACGTATTGGATTTGCTGATTTATAATATACACGCTTTTTGGACGATGACAAGCCGAAATAGCTGGAAAAACTATCGAAATGAGCGGATATGGATGATTGCACCCGAACTGGTGATCAAAAACGCAAACCTGTGGCGCAGTCCTCAATCGCATGGCGTCAGCCCCAGGCGCTTCGTGACCCGTTACGAACTGGAATGCTTTCAGCTCGACTCCGGAAAGACCTTCATCGACGGCGTGTGCCATGACCTGAGGCGCGGTGCCGTGCTGTTTTGCCGTCCGGGACAGGTTCGCTTCTCACAGTATCCTTTTCAGGTGCTGTTCGTCTATTTCGAAGCGCCTTCGCGGGATGCGGAACTGGCCGGCCTGCTGGCCCGGATTCCCGGCTGTACGTCGCCGGAGTCGGCGAACGCGCAGGATGTGCCGGCAAGGATGCAGCGGCTGTGCGCGCTTTTGAAGCGGGCAGATTACGCGTCGCGCCTGGAGGCCTATGCGCTGCTGGTTCAGACGCTGTGCGGCCTGTCAAGCCTTTCACAGGAGACTTCGCCCGGCTTTCCGCTCCGACACCAAAGGGAAATCTATCAGTCGATCTGCTTTATGAAAGAGAATCTCTGCCGGCCGCTGTCGGCAGGCGAGATCGCCGCGTCGGCCGGGTACAGCGCGGCGCACTTTACAGCGCTGTTTCGCCAGACGCTGGGCACGACGCCTTATGATTATTTCCTGCGGCTCAAGTGCCAGGAAGCTGAGCGCCGTCTGCGAGAGGGCGCTCAGAGCGTGCAGGAGATTGCCGAGGGGCTGGGCTTTTCCAGCGCGGGGTATTTCTGCTACGCTTTTCGTCGCGCCTGCGGACAGTCGCCGTCTGACTTCCGGCACCGCGCAGAGAGCGAGGC
>CAKUFB010000398.1 GCA_934647145.1 uncultured Clostridia bacterium | reverse complement strand
CGATAATGCAATACAGAAGCAAATTAAATGCAAAAACAAGGACTCAGATATTGTATCAATATCTGAGTCCTTTTATGGTGCCGGTGGTGGGACTCGAACCCACACGCCCTCGCGGACAACAGATTTTGAGTCTGCATCGTCTGCCATTCCGACACACCGGCATTTATCTGAGTATACGACAAACCGGAGCGAAAATCAACCCCCTTACGTAAATATTTACCTTATGGCAGGGCGGGGCGCGCGCAATGACTGACCGTGCAAATCGCCGCTCGGGCGCGGTATTGATCCTGCCGGCCGGCGAAGAAGGACGTATCGCATAAAGAAAGCCTGCTCCACGGTTCTTGCGGAGCAGGCTTCGTGTTGATTTTCAGGTCGTTTTGCCCAGGCGGCGGGCGGCGTAGAGGTAAAACAGCATGCAGCTGGAGTACCACTCGGAGGAAGTGGAGGGCGCGCCGGTGAAGGGGTCGAGCTCCTGGCCGAACTTCATCTCGTCGAAGCAGTCCGTCCAGGCCCTGAGCCACTTTTCGCACACATCGTCCAGCTCCGTGCCCAGGTGATAGTAATCCATCCAGCGGGTGCAGCGCAGGGCGATCAGGCCCTGGGAATAGTAGCCCCAGCAGTTGCTCGGGGTGTTCTTTCTGAAGGAGGGGTCGGCCGCGCTCATCGAGGGGAAGGGGTACTTCGTCCAGAACTCGGCGGGGTTTTTGAGGTAGCGCGCGGTGATCCGGGCGATCAGCTCCGCGTCCGTTTCCGGGTCGAGTACGCGCTCCAGGAACAGGTGAAGGAGGGTCGAGGAGCGGTATTTTCGCTGATTGCCGCGCCTGTCCACGTCGTAGAAGAAGTCGTCGTCCGGACAGTAGCAGTACCTGAAGAGGTTCTGCTTCACGTCCGCCGCCTTCGCCTCCCACGCCTCCGCCTCGGCCTTTTTGCCCAGCAGCCGCGCCATCCTCGCCAGCGCGCGGTCGGTCGCGTACAGGTTGCAGCTCATGTCGACCGCCAGGATCGGCGCGGCCTCGTCGCCCTCGGGCGGGCAGGCGGCGTTCTTCACGCGGCCGCCTTCGACCTGGTTGTGCGGGTACTTCATGCCCTCGAAGCGGGCGCTGTTGTCGTGGCCGGTGTCGTAGCCCACGAACATCTCGACCAGGCCGCGCCCGGTGGTCATGCGGTACCTGCGCAGCCAGTCCTCCCAGCGCGCGCAGCCGGCGTAGACCGTCTCCAGAAACTCCCGGCTGCCGTACATTTCGGCGGTCTCCAGGCACAGCTGGGCGAAGGACACGCACTCCTGCACCTGGCCGTAGCCCACCAGCTCATTTTCAGGCACGTTCACCTTGTCGGCGTTCCACACATAGCAGGGCAGCTGGCCCTCCGGGGTCTGATAGCCCAGGAACAGTCGAATCGTGTTCACCGGCAGCGCAATCGAGTCGGGATGCATTTCGGCGTAGAGCACCGAGTCGTACACATGCTCCAGCCACACGCCCGGATACGTGTCGGAGATCAGGAACAGCGGCTCCTTTCTGCCGCGGAAGCAGGCGATATGGCGGCGGGCGATGCGGTTTTCCGCCTCCCGGCAAAGCTCGGGAACTGTATGAATCATATGGCTCGTCCTTTCCAAGGGGTCGGTTCGGGTGCCTTTACTTAGGCGCTCATTATACTCTGCCCCGCGCTCCCTTGCAAGCATTTTCTCGTGATGTTCCTGTGTCGCCCATGTGGCCGGAGGCGGCGATTCTGTTTGCGCCGACTGGATATACCCCACAGAAAACGCGCGCCCGTCTTGCGAAAACGCGCGTTTCATGGTATGATACAAGGGTTCAGGATTGAAATGGGGAGGTGTGCGCGTGAGCTATCAGGCGCTGTATCGCAAGTGGCGGCCGGAGCGCTTTGCCGACATCGTGGGGCAGGATCGGATCGTGACCACGCTGATCAACCAGATCACCGGCGGCCGCATACCGCACGCCTACCTGTTCTGCGGCAGCCGCGGCACCGGCAAGACCAGTACCTCCAAGGTGCTGGCC
>CAKUFB010000397.1 GCA_934647145.1 uncultured Clostridia bacterium | reverse complement strand
CCGGCAGCAGGCGCTCATCGACGAGCTCAGCGCCCAGAAGGCGCTCCTGACCGCCGAGAACGAGGAGCTGCAGCGCAAGATCGACTTCACCTATACCGACGAGTACATCGAGCGGGAGGCGCGGAGCAAGCTGGGGCTGATTCGCGAGGACGAAATCCTGTTCGAATCGAACGATTGAGAGGAATGCACATGCAAGCTCGTATACTGGGCGCGATAGACGTAGGCTCCAATTCCATCCGGCTGATGGTTGCGCGCGTGGCGGATCACAGGGCGGAGGTTCTCGCAACCCGCCGGATCACCACGCGCATGATTTTGGGCGTTGTGGACGGCTTTCTGACCGGGGAGGCGATTGAGCGCAATGCGCAGGCCGTCGCCAGCCTGGCCAGGGAGGCGCGCGCGAAGGGGGCCGAGGAGGTGCTCGCGTTCGGCACCAGCGCCATGCGGGACGCGAAAAACCGCGGCGCGCTGATCGAACGCACGCGCGAGGTGTGCGGCGTGACGATTCAGGTGCTCTCCGGCGAGGAGGAGGCGCAGATGGCCTACGGCGGGTGCGCGCCCGAGGGCGAGTGCGGCGTGATCGACATCGGCGGGGGCAGCAGCGAGGTGCTGTGCGGCCGGGACGGTCAGGTGCGCTTCGCCGCGTCGGCGCAGGTGGGCGCGGTGCGGCTGATGAACCGGCTCGCGGGCGACGATTCCGATCCGGTCAGGCTGATCGAGGCGGCGCGGGAGGTCGTTCATCCGGTCGCCGCGCCTGCACGGGAGATGGGCGAGCGGAGGTGGCTGGGCGTGGGCGGCACGATCACTACGCTGGCCGCCATGACCTGGGGCGTGAGCAAGTATACCCCCGACGCGATCGAGAACTGCCCGATCACTCGCGCGGGCGCGCGGGCGTGGCTCGACCGCCTGTGCGGCCTGACCATCGAGCAGCGCAAGGCCATCCCCGGCCTGCCCGCGCATCGCGCCGACGCGATCACCTTCGGCGCGGCCATACTCTGCGCCGTCCTGGACGAGGTGGGCGCGCAGGTGGTCTACGCCACCGATCACGACAACCTCGAGGGCAGGCTGAGCCAGGCAGGCAGTGCCGACTGTCACTAGCTGCCGCCGGGCAGTGCCCGGTTCCACTGGCTACCGCCGATTCCATTGACGACCATTGGCCGCCATAGATTGAAGCGGTCAAGGTCTGCGAATCCGCAGGGTTCCCTGCGGATTGTTGGTCGGCAGTGCCGACTCGCACTGGTCGGAGGATGCTTCGCGTGCGGAAGCTTGGAGGCAATACCCCACAACCTGTCGTCGGGGCGGAAAGCCGCTCCGACGTCTCCCCTCATTATTATACATTATACCGCCGCGGGCGCGGTTTGGCAAGGCCTGCGAAGGAGGAGTCTCATGGCGAAGAAACTGAAGCTGGTCGCGCACCGGGGCGCGTCGCTGGAATACCCGTGCAATTCACTGGAGAGCCTGGTAAACGGTGCGCGGATGGGCGCGGACTGGGTGGAGTGCGACGTGCGGCGGATTGCAGGCGGGCGGTTCGTGATCTTTCACGACGAGGCGATCGAGCACGACGGGGCGCGGGTGCCTGTGGGCGAGCTGACCTATGGCGAGCTGTCGCGGGACTGCGCGCGGGACGGCGTGTCGCTGATGCCGTTTGAGTTCTTGTGCGAAAACTACCGCGAGAAAACGCCCATCCTGCTGCACATCAAGGAGAACTCGGACGACCGGGAGCTGATCGAGGCGATTGACCGCGCGCCGTTTGAGCATATCTGGGGCGTGCAGTCGGAGGACATGCTGCGTGAGGCGGCCAGGCGCGCCGATCCCGACCATATCCTGGCCTTCATGCCGGACAGGAGCCTGTATCCGCGGTTCATCGCGGGCGGGGCGGGCGTGATCCGGCTGTGGGAGGAGTGGCTGGACGAGCTGCCGCCTGAAAAGGTGCGCGCGGCGGGCGCGAGGCAGGTGTTCGTGATGTGCAGCACGCCGGAACGCGGCATGGACGGCACAGAGGTCTCGCTGGACAGAATCGCCTCACTGGGCGCGGACGGAGCGCTGCTCAACGACATCCGCATGGCGCTTTCCTGGCGCG
>CAKUFB010000396.1 GCA_934647145.1 uncultured Clostridia bacterium | reverse complement strand
AAGGAAATGACCGACGTGCTCAACCGGACGGCCGAGGCGATCGGCGTGGAAATCCGCATGCAGCGCAGCGAGATCTTCGACGCGATGCACCGCGCGTGAGGTGACGATATGCTCAACACAACCGACATTCTCTCCACCATCGACATGATTCGCGAGCAGAAGCTGGATATCCGCACCATCACGATGGGCATCTCCCTGCTCGAGTGCATCGGCAGCGACACCCCGCGCCGGGTGTACGACCTGATTACCCGCCGCGCCGAGCGCCTGGTGCAGACCGGCGAGGACATTGAAAACGAGTTCGGCATCCCAATTGTCAACAAGCGCATCTCGGTGACCCCTGTGGCGCTGCTGCTGGCGGGCGGCTGCGATCCGGTGGACGTCGCCCGGGCGCTCGACCGCGCGGCTGAGACCACCGGCGTGAACTTCGTGGGCGGCTACTCCGCGCTGGTTCAGAAGGGCGCGACGAAGGCCGACCTGCGCCTGATCAACTCCATTCCCGAGGCGCTGGCCGAGACCACCCGCGTCTGCTCCTCAGTCAATATCGGCTCCACCCGCGCCGGCATCAACATGGACGCGGTGAAGCTGATGGGCGAGATCATGGTCAGGACGACCGAGGCCACCCTGCCCACCGGCGGCCTGGGCTGCTCCAAGCTGGTCGTGTTCGCCAACGCGGTCGAGGACAACCCGTTCATGGCGGGCGCGTTCCACGGCGTGGGCGAGGGCGACGCGGCCATCAACGTGGGCGTGAGCGGTCCGGGCGTGGTCAAGCGCGCGCTGGAGCAGGTCAGGGGCGAGTCGTTCGACGTGGTGGCCGAAACCATCAAGAAGACCGCCTTCAAGATCACCCGCATGGGTCAGCTGGTGGCGATGGAGGCCAGCCGCCGCCTGGACGTGCCCTTCGGCATCGTCGACCTGTCCCTGGCGCCCACGCCCTATGTGGGCGACTCGGTGGCGCACATCCTGGAGGAAATGGGCCTTGAGACCTGCGGCACCCACGGCACTACCGCCGCGCTCATGCTGCTCAACGACGCGGTCAAGAAGGGCGGCGTGATGGCCAGCTCGGCCGTGGGCGGTTTGTCGGGCGCGTTTATCCCGGTCAGCGAGGACATTGGCATGATCGAGGCTGCCGCCAGGGGCACGCTCACCCTGGAAAAGCTCGAGGCCATGACCTGCGTTTGCTCGGTCGGCCTGGATATGATCGCCGTGCCCGGCGACACCCCTGCCGCCACCCTGTCGGCCATCCTGGCGGACGAGGCGGCCATCGGCGTGATCAACCAGAAGACCACCGCCGTGCGCCTGATTCCCGCCATCGGCAAGAAGGTGGGCGACTGGGTCGAGTTCGGCGGACTGTTCGGCCGCGCGCCGGTCATGCCCGTGCATCCCGAATCCTCCCAGGCCTTTATCGACCGCGGCGGACGCATCCCCGCTCCGCTCAACAGCCTGAAGAACTGATCAGAGTAGGCGCTCCGCAGCATAACGCGGGGCGCTTTTCAGCTGCATTGGTCGTGGGGGCGCTTCAAACATGCCCGATAGAAGTGCTTTTCGGCGGGCTTCTGTCCAGTTTTCAGCCGCCTGCCGCCTTTGACCCGCAGTTACGTCCACTGCCAACGAGTACGCCGGGACGCGCCGGCTGCGCCGGCGCGTCCCGGTCTCCCGGGGAGGGCGTGCTGAACGCCCACGCCTCCCCGCACCCCACCCACAGGCCTGACGGCCTGCAGGGAAGCGATTCCCCCGAGGGGAATCGCATTGGACGGGCGGCTGCGGCCGCCCGTGCCGGAGCGAAACGCTGCTGCCTCGAGCGCTATGCGGCGCATGTACGGACGCTTTTTCGGGCAGACTGCTTCCGGAGGTGTATGAAAGTGAAACGACAGGTGATTGCGCTGCGCTGCGGCGTGGGCGACCTGATGCGGGCGCGGGAGGCCATCTCCGCGCTGCCCGGAGTGATTGCCGCCGAGCCGCTCACCGGCCGGTGCGCACTGCGCGTCTGGCAGAGCGACGAGGTGAATCAGGCGGCGCTTGACGAGATTGTGGGGCGTTTCGACCGGACGGAGTAGCCCCGGAGGCTGTGCCGCAGGGCGCTGAAGCGGGGGTAGGGG
>CAKUFB010000395.1 GCA_934647145.1 uncultured Clostridia bacterium | reverse complement strand
CCGCCGCACTCGGGGCAGGTCAGGGTGACCTGGTCGATGTAGGGGCGGTGCAGCTCCAGCGGCTCGGGGATGTTGTGACCCAGCTCATAGAGCTCCTTCTTGGAGCCGATGACGTGCATATGGCCGCACTTACACACCCACACGGGCAGCGGCGTGCCCCAGTAGCGCTCGCGGGACAGACCCCAGTCGATGACGTTGTCCAGGAAGTTGCCGAAGCGGCCCTCCTTGATATTATCCGGATACCAGTTGACCGTGCGGTTGTTGCGCATCAGCTGATCGTGCATCGCGGTCATGCGGATGAACCAGGTGGAGCGGGCGTAGTAGATCAGCGGAGTGTCGCAGCGCCAGCAGAAGGGGTAATCGTGGGTGAACTCGGGCGCGGCGACCAGCAGGCCCCGCTTCTCCAGATCCTCGAGCACCAGCGGGTCGGCCTTCTTGATGAACACGTCCGGCCAGTCGGTGCGCTTGTCCATCCGGCCCCTGGTATCCACCAGCTGCAGGAAGGGCAGGTGATGCTCGCGGCCCACGCGCGCGTCGTCCTCGCCGAAGGCGGGCGCCTGGTGCACGATGCCGGTACCGTCGGTCATGGTGACGTAGTCGTCGGCGACGACCATCCAGGCGTTTTCTTCGTTTTCAACGCCCTTGATGACCTCCTTCTGGAAGGCGAACAGCGGCTCGTAGCGCATGCCGACCAGGTCGCTGCCGGGGAAGGTGGTCTTGTTGGTGATTTCCCTGTCGCCCATGACGGCGGGGATCAGCGCGTCGGCCATGATGACGGTGCGCCCCTCGCACTCGAAGCGGGCGTAGGTCTCGTGGCCGTTGACGCACAGCGCGACGTTGCTGGGCAGCGTCCAGGGAGTGGTCGTCCAGGCGTAGAGGAAGGTGTTCTCCTCGCCCCTGACCGGGAAGCGGACGACGGCCGAGCGCTCGGTCACGCTCTTGTAGCCCTGGCTAACCTCGTGGCTGGACAGCGCGGTGCCGCAGCGGGGGCAGTAGGGAACAACCTTATGACCCTTGTACAGCAGGCCCATCTCGAAGATCTTCTTCAGCGACCACCACTCGGACTCGATATAGTAGTCCTCATAGGTCACATAGGGATGCTCCATGTCGGCCCAGAAGCCGACGCGCTCGGACATCTCCTCCCACATGCCCTTGTATTTCCAGACCGACTCCTTGCACTTCTTGATGAAGGGCTCGATGCCGTACTTCTCGATCTGCTCCTTGCCGTCCAGGCCCAGCAGCTTCTCGACCTCCAGCTCGACCGGCAGGCCGTGGGTATCCCAGCCGGCCTTGCGCAGCACGTTCTTGCCTTTCATGGTCTGATAGCGCGGGATCAGATCCTTGATTGCGCGGGTCTCGATGTGGCCGATGTGCGGCTTGCCGTTGGCGGTCGGCGGGCCGTCGAAAAAGGTGAAGGTCTCCGCGCCCTCGTTTTCCTTCACGGACTTCTTGAAGATGTCGTTCTTTCTCCAGAACGCGATGACCTCTTTCTCGCGGGAAACGAAATCCAGCGTGCTCGACGCCTTCCTGATCATGCCTGAAAACCTCCTGAAATAAAAATAGAACCCCGTCCTTGTCTGGGACGAAGCTCGCGGTACCACCCGACTTGGCGCAAAAAAGCGCCCTCTCTGCGCGCACAAAGCATGCGCCGCGCGATAACGGGCGCTCCCGTATCGGCCTGAGGCAGGCAGACCCGCCCTCAGCCGTCCGCTCCGGGGTGATTTCCTCTCGGGAACCCTTGCGCCGGACTCGCACCAGTCTCCGGCTCGCTTGGCAAGAGCGCTCTCCCAAGGGCGTCCCCTTCGTCGCGTTTCATATACTCGTTTATTATACGCGCGCACCGCGCCCCCTGTCAACCGCGCCGCAAAATTTTACCAGCCGGGCAGGCTGAGCCTGCACGCACCTGCTGCCGCGGAGGCCACGCGAATCCTTCGGCCATAGACTAGAGCCTCAGGATTCTTCGTTTTCGGAAAACTCGGGGGAGAGTGCCCCACAAGAGTTACGGACGGCGCTGCCGCGGGTTCTGGCGACGAATTCGGGAACCATAGATTGGAGTTCCCGAATTCTGCGGTTTTCCGGAATTCTCCGGAAAACTC
>CAKUFB010000394.1 GCA_934647145.1 uncultured Clostridia bacterium | reverse complement strand
TCCAAGGAGAGCTACGACTGGCTCGAGCTGTACAACGCCTCATCCAATACGATCGACCTGTCCGGCTTCGGCCTGTCCGACAAGTCCTCCCACCCCCGGAAGTGGCAGTTCCCGCAGGGCGCGTCGATCAAGTCGGGCGAATACATGATCGTCTTCCTTTCCGGAAAGGACGGCAAGGTGGATAAGTCCTACCACACCTCCTTCCGCCTGAGCGCCCAGGGCGGCACGACGCTCTCCCTGTCCGACGCGAGCGGCAATATCCTCGACCGGCTGAGCGTGCCCGTGCAGTACGCAAACATCTCCTACGGCCGCGTGTCCAGCCTGAGCGGCTTCGGCTACTTCGAGGCGCCCACGCCCGGCGCGTCCAACCTCTCCCCCGCCTACCAGGGCCGCTGCGAGACCCCGGCCTTCTCCGCCGAGGGCGGCCTGTTCGCCGAGGGCAACAGGGTGACGATCAGTCTTTCCGCGCCGCAGGGCCAGTCGATCTACTACACCCTGGACTGCACCGACCCGACCGCCGCCTCCACCCTGTACACCGGCCCGTTCACGGTCTCCTCGAACACCATCGTGCGCGCCGTCGCCATTGCGCCCGACCGCATCAATTCCTTCATAAACACCCAGAGCTACTTCTTCGGCCTGAATCATACGATGCGCGTGGTGTCGCTGGTGAGCGACCCGGCCAACCTGTTCGACTATTACACCGGCATCTACGAGCGCGGCCCCAACGCCACCGACAAGCATCCCTACGGCAGCATGAACAAGGGCGCGAACTTCTGGATGGACTGGGAGAAGGCCGCGAACGTCGAAATCTTCAGTCCGGACGGCGAGACCATCCTCTCCGACCCCTGCGGCGTGAAGATTCAGGGGCAGTACAGCCGCGCCGAGGATCAGAAGGCCTTCAAGGTGATCGCCCGCAGCAAGTACGGTTCTCACCGCTTTGAGGCCGCGCTGTTCGACGAGCGCGACTATACCGAATACCAGTCCTTCACCCTCCGTGCCTCCGGCCAGGATACCAAGAAGAGCCGCATGCTCGACTCGGTGCTCAGCGCGCTGACCGAGGGAACCGGCGTGATGTACCAGCAGACCGAGGTGTGCGTGGTCTACCTCAACGGCGAATACTGGGGCCACTACAACATGCGCGAACGCATCAATTCCTACTCCATCTGCCAGTGGGAGGGCTGGAGTGAGGATGTGAAGGACGACATCGACCTGGTCAAGGCCAATCGAAACGCCATGCAGGGCTCCAATCAGGACTTTGCCGACCTGATCGAGTGGATCAAGGCCAACGGCATTGCCACCGACGCGAACCTCGCCTATGTCGAGGAGCACGTGGACGTGGAGAATTACCTGAACTACGTCGCCATCGAGATGTTCTTCTCGAACCCCGACCTGCTCAACGTCAAGCGCTACAAGTGCGACCGAATGGACGGCAAGTGGCGCTGGATCTTGTTCGACCTGGACTACGCCTTCTATCACAACTCCAACTCCATCAGCCGCTGGCTCAACCCCAAGGGCGTGGGCACGGATCTCAAGACCGACAACACGCTCTTCGTCGAGCTGATGAAGAACCCGGGCGTGCAGGATCGCTTCCTGACCATCCTGGGCAACCTGATGGCCACGAGCTTCTCCACCGAAAACGTAATCGCCAGGATCGACGAGCGCTACAACCTGCTGCTTCCCGAAATGGAAATGCACCAGGCGCGCTGGGGTCTGAGCATGGCGACCTGGGAGAAGGAGGTCGAGCGCCTGCGCGAATACGCCCGCACCCGCCCCGGCCTGCTGCTGGGCTACATTCAGGACTACTACAAGTTCTCAAATGAGGAAATGCGCCGCTACTTCGGCGAGGCCATGGACAAGGCCGGCTACACCGGAGCCTGACCGCAGGACGCAAAACAGCCTCCGTACCGCGATGGGTACGGAGGCTTCAGACTGTCGAAAAAACCCGGAGAGCTCGAGAGGGTCGCAACCCTCTCGAACTTTCAATCGCGCCCAGCGGCGTGTACGGTGGGCACGGGACGATTTTTGCGCCGGAAAATCCCATTTTCCAGAGCAAAAATCGTTTCCCTGCAGTTTTTGCGCCCGGAAATCTCTTAGATTTCAGCAAAAACTGGTGAG
>CAKUFB010000393.1 GCA_934647145.1 uncultured Clostridia bacterium | reverse complement strand
GGGTAGAAGCACAGCACGGGCACGGTGGACACGACGATCAGGGCGTACTTGAGCAGATCGCGCATGTTCTGCCGCGCGTTTTCCAGCTCCACGTCGGTGACCTCGATGCTGTTTTCGACCAGGATCTCGCGCAGCACCAGCTGCAGCGGGTGCAGACTGCGATTACTCAGGTAGATAAACGCGCCGAAGTACGCGTTCCAGTGGCCGACAGCGTAGAACAGCGTGATGACGGCGATGACCGCCTTGGACAGGGGCAGCACGACGTGCAGGAAGTACTTGCCCCAGGAGCAGCCGTCGATGCGCGCCGCCTCGAGCAGCTCGACCGGAATACTGTTCTGAATGAAGGTGCGCGCGACGATCATGTTGTACACGCTCAGCGCGCCCGGGATGAGCATGGCCCAGACGGTGTTGGTCATGCGCAGGCGGCTCACGAGCAGGTAGGTGGGCACCAGGCCGCCCGAGAAGAACATCGTGAAGGTAAACAGGAACAGGTACAGCCGCTTTCCCTGCATGCCGGGCATGGCGAGCGGATAGGCGGTGATCAGGGTCAGCGTCACGTTGATCAACGTGCCGACCAGGGTGTAAAACAGCGTGTTGCGGTAGCCCACCAGCACGCGCGCGTAGCTGAACACCGCCTTGTACCCGTCCAGCGTGAAGCCGACCGGCCACAGGTACACCCGCCCGGTGGCGACGGCCACGCCCGATGAAAACGAACAGCTGACGATGAAAATCAGCGGATAGATGATGGTCAGCGTGAACAGGAACAGGATCGCGCCGGAAACCGCGTAGAGCACGCGGTCGGATCGCGGATCGCGGATGGCATGTTTTTTACTCACAGTGCGTCGCCTCCTTACCACAGGCTGGTCGTGTTGCCGCTGAGCCTGCGCGTCAGGGCGTTCACGAGCACCAGCATGACGAAGTTGACGACCGAGTTGAACAGGCCGACCGCCGCGCCGTAGGAAAAGCCGCGCGTGCCCTTGCCCAGGCCTTCCTTGTAGACATAGGTCGAGATGACCTCGCTGGCCTTGAGGTTGACGCTGTTCTGCATCAGGTAGATTTTCTCGAACCCGACCGACAGAATCGAGCCGCAGCGCAGAATCAGCATGATGCACACGGTGGGCAGGATGCAGGGCAGGTCGACCGCCCAGACGCGCTGCCAGCGGGTTGCGCCGTCGATCATGGCGGCCTCGTGCAGCTCGCTGGACACGCCGGTGAGCGCGGCCACGTAGATGATCGAGCTCCAGCCCAGGCTCTGCCACACGTCCGACCAGACGTACATGTGAATGAACGAGCCGCTCCTGCCGAACAGATCCTCGGGATACACGCCGTTGGTCAGCAGGCGGTAGAGGTTTCCGTAGATGCCCACGACCGGGCTGAACAGCTGAAACAGCATGCCGACCATGACCACGGTCGAGATGAAGTGCGGAATGTAGGTCACGGTCTGCACGAACTTCTTCAGGCGCAGGTTGCGCATCACGTTGAGCATCAGCGCGAACAGCACCGGCAGCGGGAAGCCCACCAGCAGCGAGTAGAGCGAAATCTTGAACGTGTTGCCCACCACGCGGGCGAAGTAGATCGAGCCGAAGAACTTCTCAAAGTGCTTCAGCCCCACCCACGGGCTGCCCCAGATGCCGTTGACCACCTGATAGTCCTTGAAGGCAATCTGCAGGCCCAGCATGGGGTAATAGCAGAAAATCAGCAGGTAAACCACGCCCGGAAGCAGGAACAGGTGCAGCTGCCAGTACTCCCGAAAGCGGCGAATGAATTTTGTCACGGGGTTCTCCCCTTTCGATGAACGGATCAGTCGGCAGCGCCGACGAAAACAAGGCTCCCGGAAAGCGTCCCCTGCCCTGCTTTCAAGGCGGCAGGTGCTTCCCGGGAGAGGTCTGAGTTTCAGTTTGCCCGAGTCGGCAGCGCCGACCAGCGTTTTCCGGGAATCCGGAAAACCGGAGAAATTGGGAACTCGAATCTATGGTTCCCAATTTCGTGTTCCGTCCGGCGGCAGCCAGTGGCTGTCGGCACGGCCGACCGGCGGCAGCAACCGGCTCCGGGCACTGCCCGGCGGAGACCTTGGCCGCTTCAATCTATGGCGGCCAACGGTCGTCGATAGAATGCGCGGCAGC
>CAKUFB010000392.1 GCA_934647145.1 uncultured Clostridia bacterium | reverse complement strand
TACTCAGGCCGCTGGGGCGCGATCGACGGCGAGGGCGTCCACTGGCGGGACAGCCGGCTGAACTTCTCCTGCCTGTTCCACGAGGATTCCTTCTTCCCTGACCGCATCGCCTATAGCTTCATGACCGACGACGCGCTGTACGTGCTGGCCGACTCGCCGAATGAGCAGGGCGAGTACGTCTACGCGGTGTTTGCCTTCGGCCTTGAGGACGGCACGAGCGAGCGGTACGACTGCGACGGCCTGCTGGGCGGCGCCACCCGCAGCGTGGAGCCCGGCGGCAGGTATTCGTTTGAGTTTTTGTACTATACCCAAACGCCTGACTATCCCTACAATGTGATGGCATTTGAGCCGGAAAGCCGCAGCTTTTTTGCGGGAAGCGCGAGCTTCGACTTCCTGGAGGACGAGCCGGACGCGTACAGCCTGGGCGGCCTGGCCTACGACAGCAAGACGGGCGTGTATTATCTGGCCGCAGACGGCGCGCTCTATGCCAGCGGAACCATAGAAGGCGATTCGGCCTTCCACGAAATCGCGGTGCTGGACACCACGTCCGTCTATCCGGAAACGCATGCATGGGCGCTGTCCGGCGGGCGCTATGCCATACTCAGCGACGGCCTGCACATCCGCACAGGCGGCGGGGAGCTCAGCAAAGAGCTGTCGGTCGCTTCCGTGGGCAGTCTGGACGAGCTGGACGCGTATCAGGCCGCGCATCCCGAGGTGCGCCTGCGCACGAGCGGCGAATTGGGCGTTCAGGAGCTCATCGACTACCTGCTCACCGGCGATATCACGGTTGACGTCTACTCGATGCCGCTCAACTACGCCTTCAACCTGATCAAGGAAAAGGGGCTGGCCGTGTCGATGTCCGGCAGCGAGGTGATCGAGGCCGACGTTGCGCGCATGAACGAGCAAGTGCAGTCCGCGCTGCGGGACGCGCAGGGCAACGTCGTGGCCTACCCGGCGGGCGACCGCGTGGAGCTTGCAAACTACGGCATACACGAGGGCTACTGGCGCATGGTCTTCGGCGACCGGCCGCTGCCCACCACCTTCGAGGAGGTGCTGGACGCGTGGATCGAGTGGGAGGAAAACGACCTGATCGAGGAATACCCGCTGCTGGGGTTCGAAATGGCCGAGGGCTTCAGCTATGAAGGCTGGGTCAGGCGGTTCATCACGATCTATATCCGCCAGCACGACGCGGACGGCGAACCCAACCTGGGCGCGCCCGAGCTGCGGACGGCGCTCGAGAAGCTGGCCAGGCTCGCCGAGGTGCGCCAGCAGCACGGGCGGGGAATCAGCGGTGAGTCGGACGGCGACCGCGCCCTCTCCACCGAGACCGGCGACACCGCGTACATCTTCAATCCCTCCTCGCAGGTCGCGATGATGAGCGACGCTCGCTGGGCAACCTATGCCAAGATTTACGATCAGGACATCGGCGACGTCACCTGGCTGCCGCTGACCTTCGAGAAGGACGCGAAGCAGTACACCGATGCGTCGATGAACGTCTACTTCATCAACCCGCACTCCTGGCACCAGGAGGAGGCGCTCGAGTTCATCGAGTGCATGACCAGTCCCCGCGCCATACCGCGCGTGTACTACGCCCTGCACCCCGACATGAATGAGCCGCTCGAAAACGAGGACTACGAGGAGGTCAGGGCCTGGTACGAGCGCCAGTGCGAGGAGTACCGCGCGGGCATTGAGACCGCCAGGGAGCAGGACAAGGACACCGCGGAGCTTGAGCGGCAGCTGAGCAACTACGAAAACTGGCTTGCCGGCGACGAGGGCCGCTGGGACATCTCCCAGAAGACCATCGACGCCTATCGTCGGATGATCGCCGAAAAGCCGCTCAATCTGCACATGAGCTCGCCCTACCTCTACGCCATGACCATCGGCGAGAGCAACTTCGTCAACACCCTGTGCAGGCAGTACGCGCAGGGCGGTATGCCCCTCGATCTGCTGCTGCGGAAGCTCTCCTCCCGCCTCAGCATGATCACCCTCGAGGACTCCGGTTCTGCCGGCGCAGGTTAGGGGAACGTTGGGGAGGCCGCCTTTCTGACCAGGCAGTGCCCGGCTCCACTCGCTGCCGCGCATCCTGTCGACGAATTCGGGAGCCATAAATTAGAACTCCCGAATTCTGCCTTGCTGCCCACCCCGCAGGCTCTCTGGCTGGGGGAGGCTCCGCTTCGCTTCGCGCTCCCCCAGACCCCCACCGAAGTTTGCGCGCCGGGCAGTGCCCGGTTC
>CAKUFB010000391.1 GCA_934647145.1 uncultured Clostridia bacterium | reverse complement strand
AGGATCTGTATGGTAATCAGCGGGGTCATGGCGACCATGGCCACCACGCCGAACGCGTCCGCCGCGATGTCCCCGCCCACCGCCGTACATGCGCCCATGGCCAGCGGCAAAAGGAATGTGGCGGTCATCGGGCCGGACGCCACGCCGCCCGAGTCGAACGCGATCGACGTGAAGATGGGCGGCACGAAAAACATCAGGATCATCGCGATCAGGTAGCCGGGCACCAGCAGGTACATGACCGGCAGCCCGGTGATGACGCGCATCATCGACAGACCGACCGAAACCGACACGCCGATGCACAGGCTGTTCGTCAGCGACTTTTTCGAAATGGAGCCGGCGGTCAGCTCATAGACCTGCTTGGCCAGCACGTGCACGGCCGGCTCGGCGGAGACCACGAAGAAGCCGATAATCATGCCCAGGGGCACCAGAATCCAGTTGTAGCTGAGCGCGCCCAGCAGCTGACCGATGTAGTTGCCCACCGGCATGAAGCCCACGTTTACGCCCAGCAGGAACAGCACCAGGCCCAGATACGTGTATATCAGGCCGATCAGTATCCGAATGAACGCCTTGGGGCGCAGGTGCAGCGTGGTAAAGTGCATCGCCAGAAAGAAAATCACGATCGGCGCCAGCGCCAGCCCCACCTCCTGCAGATAGCGGGGCAGCTCACTCGCGAACATCCGCCACAGCTCCACCGAGGTCGCCGCCTGCACCGGCACGATAGCCGAGTAGGCCGTCTCCTCCGGCCGGTAGATCAGCCCCAGCAGCATGACCGCCAGGATCGGGCCGATCGAGCACAGCGCGACCAGGCCGAAGCTGTCGTTTTCCGCGTCGGCGTCGTTGCGGATGCTGGACACGCCCACGCCCAGCGCCAGGATAAAGGGCACGGTCATCGGGCCGGTGGTCACGCCGCCCGAGTCAAAGGCGACCGCCAGAAAGTTCCCCGGCACGAACTGCGCCAGCAGGAACACCAGCGCGTAAAACCCCAGCAGCAGCCAGCGCATTTTGACCTTCAGCAGGATGCGCAGCAGCGCCACCACCAGAAACAGGCCCACTCCAATCGCAACCGCCAATATCAGCGTCAGATTGGGCACGCCCGGCACCTGCTCGGCCAGCACCTGCAGGTCGGGCTCCGAAATGGTGATCAGTATGCCCACCAGAAAAGCGATCAGCGCAATGACCCATACCTTTTTGGACTTCGTGAGCGTCCTGCCGACCGCCTCGCCAATCGGGGTCATCGACAGATCCGCGCCCAGCGTGAACGCGCCCATACCCAGGATCAGCAGCACCGCGCCCAGCACAAAGGCCATGAGCGCGCTGGTCGGCACCGGAACCAGAAAAAAGCAGATCAGAAACACCAGCACCGTGATTGGCAAGACGGAAGAAATCGACTCCTTCCATTTTTCTTTGAGAATGTTGTGCGTCTTCTTCGGCATTCTTTCCATCCTTTCTCTGTGAATCGACCGGCGCAGACGTGGCCGGCACGCATGATTAACTATATTATATGGGAATTCTCGGCCGCGCGCAAGGGCTTCCGGGGGAAAAGAATGCGGAAAAAAACGGGCAATCGCGTGAACAGTCAAGGAAGCGTCCCTGCGGGAAACTTTTGCCCGGGCGGATTGACAGCCCTTTCCGGCGCGTGCTATAATTTTCGTGACGCATTTTTACAAAAATGGGAGGCGAATGAATTGTCTGAAAAGCTGCTGCGCCTGGGCGCCGCCTATCACGGGAACCGCATGCCCCATCACGCGTATCAGGACTTAAGCGACATGGCCAATCACGGCATGAACCTGGTCGTGCATATGTTCTCGCACACCGACTGGGAGCGCCACGGCCGCGTCATGAAGGACATCGTGTCCATGTCGAACGACCTGGGTCTGGAGGTCTGGATGGACAACTGGGGACTCGGCGGCCCGCCAGGCGACAAGTCCCACTTCCTGGGCTACTACCCCGACAGCCACATGTTCCTCTCAAACGGCGACATGGACATCTCTCACGCCTGCCTGAACAGCCCGGACTTCCGCCGCTTCACCCGTGAGTGGATCGACGCGGTGTACGACCTGGGCGCGCGTACCATCTTCTGGGACGAGCCGCATATGCCCAGCAAGAAGGTGGATGGCGGCCTGTACTACGGCTGCGCCTGCCCGCGCTGCAAAAAGCTGTTCTCCGAGAAGTACGGCCGCGAAATGCCGCTGTTCTCCGACGACGAGGCGGCCGAGTTCGGCGCGCAGTCGATCGTGAAC
>CAKUFB010000390.1 GCA_934647145.1 uncultured Clostridia bacterium | reverse complement strand
AACGTCTACGTCGCCCTGCGCGACAAAAAGCGCCTGCTCTGTCAGGCCCCGACCGGCATCGGCAAGACGGTCGCCTCGCTGTTTCCGGCGCTCAAGGCGCTGGGCGAGGGAAAGGCCGAGGCGGTGTTTTACCTGACCGCGCGCACCACCGGCGCGAGGGCGGTTCTCGACGCGCTGGAGCGGATGCGCCGCCTGGGCGCGCACGTGCGCACGGTCTTCCTGCGGGCGAAGGACAAGGTCTGCCCGTTCCCCGAGGGAGACTGCGACCCGGCCGTCTGCCCCCGCGCACGGGGCTACTACGACCGCCGCCGCGCCGCGCTGTACGAGTCGCTGTTTACCGACCGGCTGGGGACGGACGAAATCGCCCGCCTGGCCGGGGCGCACGAAGTGTGCCCGTTCGAGCTGTCGCTGGATCTGTCCGAGACCGCCGACCTGATCGTGTGCGACTACAACTACGTCTTCGACCCGCGCGTGCGGCTCAGGCGCTGGTTTTCGGGCAAAAGCGGCGCGTCGCTGCTGATCGACGAGGCGCACAACCTGCCCGCCCGCGTGCGGGACATGCTCTCCGCGTCGCTTTCGGAGAAGGACGTGGAGCTGCTGCGCCGAAGCGTGGGGCGTGAAAAGGGGCGAAAGCACCCGCTCTACCGCGCGCTGACCGCCCTGCTCGCGCCGCTCAGAGCCCTGCGCGCCGAGCATCCCCTGGAGGAAGCCTCGCCCGGTCTGCCCGATGCGCTGAAGGAGGCGGTTCAGGCTCTTCAGGAGGCCTGCGCGCCCTTTCTCGCCGAGCCCGCCGGGTACGCGGGCGCACTGTGGGAGCAGTACTTCGCCGCGCTGGACTTTCTGGCCGCCGCCGAGCGGTTCGACGGGCGCTATCGCGCGCTCTACCTGCTCGAGGACAGGCGTCTGACCGTGCGGCTGTGGTGCGCCGACCCCGCCGGGCACATCCGCGAAACGCTTTCCCGCGTGCGCGGCGCGGCGCTGTTTTCGGCCACGCTCGCGCCCCTGCCCTTTTACCGCGACCTGATGGGTCTGTCCGAGGCGGACGGCGACGCGCTGCTCGACCTGCCCTCCCCCTTCCCGCCCGAAAATCTCGAGGTGCGCCGGATTTCCCTGCCCATGCGCTACCGGCAGCGGGATTCCTCCGTACAGCCGCTCGCCCGCCTGATGCTGCAGGCCGTGCGCGAGCAGCCGGGCAACTACCTGGCCTGCTTCCCCTCCTACGCCTTCATGCGGCAGGTGTTCGACGCGCTTGAGGAGGACGCGGGCGAGGTGCGCCTGCACATGCAGTCCCCGCAGATGACCGAGTTCGCCCGGGAGGACTTCCTCGCCCAGTTCACCCCCCGCCCCGAGCGGCCGCTGCTGGCGCTGATCGTCATGGGCGGCGTGTTCTCCGAGGGAATCGACCTGCCCGGCGACCTGCTGCGCGGCGCGTTCATCGTGGGCACGGGCGTGCCGCAGGTGTGCCTGGAAAACGATGCGCTGCGCGATCTGTATGAGGACAGGTTCGGCCCGGGCATGGGCTACCGCTACGCCTATCTCTACCCCGGCCTCGCCCGCGCGTTCCAGGCCGCGGGACGCGTCATCCGCACCGAAACCGACACCGGCCGCGTCTTCCTCATCGACAGCCGCTGGCTCGACCCCGAGCACGCCGCGCTCCTCCCCCGGCACTGGGGGGGAGGGAACGAGGGGAACGGGGAACGCTGGGGAGGCCGCCTTTTTAAAAAAGGCGCCTCCCCAGACCCCACCCGGAAAATACTTTGATCCACGGAAAATAAAAGCAAATAGAAATGTGATTTCCCGAATTTTTCGCGGGTCAGAAGTGGGAGAGCAAGGCCATACCTCTAAACAGCCGCCTCAGACCCCGGAAAGCACTTTGATCCACGGAAAATAATGGCTAAAAGAAATGTAAATCCCCGAATTCTTCGTGGTTCAGAAGTGGGAGAGCAAGACTGTGCCTCTAAACAGCTCTCCTAAAAAGAAGTCGCCGTCACGGATGACGATATTCGACGCCGGGCGGCAGGATTTTCACCCCGTCCGGCGAATAATAAGCGGACGATGTTTCATAACGAAAGGAAGGTACATTCTCATGCTGAAAGGTATTTCCCCGATTCTTTCCCCCGAGCTGCTGAAAATCCTGATGGAGATGGGTCACGGCGACGAGCTGGTCATCGGCGACGGCAACTTCCCCGCGGCCTCGAACGCGCAGCGCCTGGTGCGCCTGGACGGCCACGGCGTGCCGGAGATACTGGACGCGATTCTGCAGCTCTTCCCGCTGGACACCTA
>CAKUFB010000389.1 GCA_934647145.1 uncultured Clostridia bacterium | reverse complement strand
GGCGTGCCCACGTGCTGATTGTAGCGGCCGGTGCGCACCAGCACGTCGCGGCACAGCCCGTCCGCCTGGGCGTTGATCGCCTGCGTCACCCGCACGGCGAAGGCGTAGTTCGCCTCGAAATCGGGCTTGTCCCGGTAGTTTTCGCCCCGCCCCACCATCAGCATCAGCTCGGCAAGCTCCTGGCCGTCGATTACCGCGCAGCTTCGCATGCCCTGGCTGTAGGCGTTGCGGTGCAGGTCGATATACAGGTCGAACTGCTCGCCGCGCGCCGCGTATCCTTCCAGCGTCTTGAGCGAGCGGGTGTAGGCCGTGCGCAGGTCGGGCAGCTCGTGGTCGGTCACGTCGTGCGTTACCTGGCACCCGGCGTTCGTCAGCAGCAGGCAAAGCGCCTCGCCCACCTGCACGACCGAGTGGGTCTGGTCGGCTGTGCGCCACTTTTCCGTCTCCTGATAGGGATCGCCGGCCACCTGGCTGTAGGCCTCGCAGGTATGCGTGTGGTAGATCAGCACCCGCGGGTGAAAGTCATCCTCGGGCGCGGGCCGGCTGGTAACCACCTCCACGCGCACGCCCCCCGCCGCGGGCGCCCGGGTTTCCCCGGGCACGAGCGGCAGAGCCGAGGCGTTCGCAAACGCGGCGACCGCCTCGCCCCCGGTGACGGCGCTTCTGAGCTCCTGCCCGCCCGAGCCGCCCCGAAGCGACAAAAGCGCCAGCACGATCGCCAGCAGGATCAGCGCCGCCGTCACCGCCAGTTTGGACGCCTTGATGACCTGAATCCTTACCATGCGCATCCCTCCTCGCCCTATCATCGTATTCTGAAGGGGCGGGCGGTATGCAAAAAGCCTTCCCCCGAAGCCGTTTCGGAGGAAGGCATGGACGCTTTACAGGCAGGTTTTCGGCGCGAACGCGAGCCTTGCGCTATCCCAGCGTGAAGCGCACCGCGCCCAGAACGGCGCAGGCCTCGACATAGAGCCTGGGCGCGCTCTCATCGCGGGAGCCGCACCGCATGCGCTCCCGGCCCAGCAAAGTGGCGCTGCCGTCCGGGCTTTCGATCAGGCAGGCCAGCCCCTCCCTGACCACCGTCACCTGCGCGTCGACCGGCAGGCGAACCGTCACGCTGCCCAGAAACGCGCGCAGCTGGAGGTATTCGGGCAGATGCGCGGTGTCGGTCAGGTCAAGCGTCTCCCGCCGCAGCACGCACTGCCTGACCTGAGGCGCGCCCGCCGGGCGTTCGTCCTGTTCGGAATCCATCCCGAAGGCCAGCCGCCGCCCCGCAGTCAGGCAGGCTCCCGCCCACACCAGCAGCACCGCGCAGGCCGTGCCCGCCAGCGGCAGATGGATGGGCAAAAACAGCTCCGCCAGCAGAATCGCGCCCAGCGCGAGCAGCGCGTAGCCGCTGATTTCACGTACCTTCATTCGTCATTCCACCTTTCGCTGCTCACAGTGTATCACCCGGACGCGCCGCGCGCAACGAAGCGCGGATAAGGCTTTGATTACAATTGCATGAGAGCGCTCATTTTCGGGCGCGCACGACCGACGACACCAGCGCCACCGCCAGCGCCAGGCTGCCCGCGATGAGCACCGTCTCCACGCCGTAGTTGGCCGCGGCCGGGTAGTTGCCCTGGATCAGCGCGTGCATCGTGCGATACATCCCGCCGCCCGGCACGACCGGAATCAGCCCCACGCTGGCGAACAGCGTGGCCGGAGCCTTCTTTTTGCGCGCCATGATCTCGCTGAGTATCGCGATCACCAGCGCGTCGGCAAACGCGCCCGCCACGCTCGAGCCCAGCAGCCGTGTGCCGAAGAGATACGCCGCGTAGCCCGCCGTGCCGATCAGCGAGGCGGCCAGCACGCAGTTTTTGGGGCAGTGAAACAGCAGCGCGAAAAAGGCGCACGCCCCGAAGCTGCCCAGAAGAATCCACACCACATCCATCAGATGCCGCCTCCCAAAAGCTTCGCCCACACCCACAGCCCGACGCCCACGCCGCCGGCCATGATAACCGCCTGCGTCAGCGCGTCGCCCACGCGCGCACCGCCCGAGATCAAGTCGCCGTTCATGCCGTCGCGGATGGCGTTGGTGAAGGACAGGCCGGGCAAAAAGGGCATTAAAGTGGAGACGATAATCCGGTCCATGTCGGCCGCGCCCACGAGAAACGCCGCGCCGCGCCCCAGAAAGGCGGACAGAAAGCCGCTGAGGATGCAGATCATCGGCCCGGAGGACTGCATGGGCAGCAGCGCGCACGCCAGCTTTACCAGCGCCCCGCACAGGCCCGCGGCCAGAAAGTCCAGCC
>CAKUFB010000388.1 GCA_934647145.1 uncultured Clostridia bacterium | reverse complement strand
GCACTGCCGACCCGGGCTGGGGGAGGCTCCGCTCCGCTTCGCGCTCCCCCAGACCCCCACCGAAGTTTGTTTGCGATTACGAACCCCACCGCCCGCGCTGCGGGCGCTTCCTCTTTCAGGGGCGGCGCGTCGTACAGGCTCTTGAAAGAGGAGCCGTCGCCGTGAGGCGACTGAGGGGTCGTGCGAGGCTATGCGGAATAAGTCTGCGCGCTGTGCACGAAGGCGGCGAAGAGCGCGTCGGAGAGCGGGTGCTCCCAGCGCTCGGGGTGCCACTGCACGCCCTTGAAGAAGCGCGACGCGGGCCGCTCGACCGCCTCGATCACGCCCTCTGGCCCGACGGCGCAGACTCGAAGCGAGGGCGCGAGGCGATTGATCGCCTGATGGTGGTAGCTGTTGACCGGCACGATCGCCTGATCGGTCAGCGAGCGCAGCCAGCCGCCCGAAAGCAGCTCGACCGTATGCGTCGTGCCGTCGTGATTCGTGGACACGAGATCGGGCAGGTGCTGAACCAGCGTGCCGCCCAGCCCCGCGTTGAGCATCTGAATGCCCCGGCAGATGCCCAGAACCGGCATGTCCTGCCTGAGCGCCAGTGAGAGCAGCCTCAGCTCGCACAGGTCGCGCATCGGCTGAATGGCGCCGCAGCGGGGGCTCTTTTTTTCGCCGTAAACCGCAGGCTCCACATCCACGCCGCCGGTGAACAGCACGCCCGAGAGCGCCAGAAAATCCCTTTCGCTCTCGGCGAAGCTCAAAAGCCGCCAGTCGCCGCCCGCCTTCTCGATCGACGCGCAGTAAAACTCATGCACGAAGGGCTTGCCGTTCTTAAAGGTGGGGGTCAGTCCGATCAGGGGTCTTTTCATGGCGTATCCTCCTTTTTTTCGCAGGCGCTGCAGTCGCCCTCGCAGCCGGCGCACTTTTTCCCCTTGGAGCAGGAGCCCTCGATGTCGATCTGCTCCCGCGCGGCGTACATCACCCGGCAAGCCTCGCCGCCCGCCTCGAACGGCTCGCCCTGAGCGGCCAGGCCGTAGCGCGCGAAGAAGGCGGCCAGGCGCACCGGACTGACCAGCTTCACCCCGGCGCAGTTTAATTCCAGCGCCCGGTACAGCAGCATGCGCATCAGCAGGTCGCCCAGGCCCTGCCCGCGCATTTCGGGCAGCACGCCCACCCGGTCGATCGTGAACCGGCTGTCGTCGCCGATGTACAGCCGCCCCGCGCCGCCCGGCCGGTTCTCTTCGTTGATCGCCAGCGCGTACACCGCCATGCGGTCGTATTCGTCCGCCTCGCCCTGCGCGCCGGGAAAAACCTGCGCCCGCAGCGCCAGGCAGGCCGAGGGATCGTCCATTGAGGTCATAAACTTTCCGCGAATCATCGTCTTATCTCCTTATTTCGTTTCAATTGCAGGCAGGATTTGCGCCGCACGCGCAGAATTATTATAGAGCAGTCCGAGTGCGCCCCCGGGCGCGCTCATCCCAGAAACGGAGTGAATGCCCATGGAACAGGAGATTCTCCCCCGCCTGAACGAGCTGGCAAAAATCGCGAAGGAGCGCGCGCTGACCCCCGAGGAGGAAACCGAGCGCGCCGCGCTGCGCAAGCAGTACCTTGCGACCTTCCGCCTGGCCGTTCAGCAGCAGCTGGACAATACCTATATCCAGTACGACGACGGCACAAAGGTCAAGCTGCGCCGCAAAGAACAGTAACATTATACACCGCGCGCCGCGTGTTCGTCTACCTGTCAGGCGAAAATTCGTGCGCCCCGCTTGATTTCAGGCGCGCGATTGGGTATAATAAAGCATCATCACCGAGGAGGTAACGCAAAATGGATGATCAGAACCTGAACCAGAACTTTGACGAGGAGCCGGAGCTGCTCGTATTCACCGACGACGACGGAAACGACGTCACCGTACAGGTGCTCGACTACCTGAACTACAACGGCGAGGAATACGCCGTGCTCGCCGAGCAGAACGAGGCGCAGGAAGCCCTCAACAAGGCCGACGAGGCCGACGCCGCCCAGCTGGAGATCTTCTTTATGAAGGTCGTGCCGGTTGAGGACAGCGAGGACGAGGTTGAGTTCCAGCCCATCGAAGAGGAAGGCATTGAGGACGAGCTCTTCGCCATCATCAATTCCGACCTGGACGAGGAGGACACGGAGGAATAATCTCCGCGCCCGCCCGCGATAAACGCCGACGTCCCGTCCCGGCTGTCTGCCGGGGCGGGACGTTCAGCTTGTCAAAAAAGTTTTGACAAGCTGGTGGACGGGGAAGCAAGCTCCCCGGCCAGGTGCCGCGCCTCAAATCT
>CAKUFB010000387.1 GCA_934647145.1 uncultured Clostridia bacterium | reverse complement strand
ATTTGAGGCGCGGCACCTGGCCGGGGAGCTTGCTTCCCCGTCCACCAGCTTGTCAAAACCTTTTTTGACAAGCTGAAAGGAAACAGGTCGTGCGCCTGTTTCCTTTTGCGCGCGTTTAAAACACGGCCATGGGAGGTGGGGGAATGAAGAAGCGAATCGTCCGGGCGATTTGGGCGGCGGCCGTCGTCTGCCTGGCTCTCTGGTGCCTGTGGGGCAACACGGCGCTGACGGTCACTCCGGTCGAGGTCTTTGGCGACCGCCTGCCCCGGTCGTTCGACGGATACCGGATCGTGCAGCTGTCCGACCTGCACGACGCGCGCTTCGGCGCGCAGAACGAGCGGCTGATCGAGCGAGTCGCGGCGCAGCAGCCCTCCGCCATCGTGCTGACCGGCGACATGATCGACTCGCGCCGCACGAAGGTCGAGCCGACGGTGGCGCTGGCGAAGCGGCTGGTCGAGCTTGCGCCGGTGTATTACGTGACCGGCAACCACGAGGCGCGCATTCCCGAGGCGGCTCAGGCGCTGCTGGACGGCCTGACGCGCGCGGGCGTGACAGTGCTGCGCTCCGAGGCGGTCGATCTTCAGGAGGGCGGCGAGTCCATTCGCCTGATCGGCCTGGACGACCTGGGCGTTTACTGCCAGGCTCTTTCCGCGGCGAAGGAGGCGCTGAAGCGCGACCTTTCGACCCTTGCGGAGGGGAGCGGCTACGCGCTGGTGCTGTCCCACCGGCCGGAGCTGATCGACCTGTACGCCGAATGCGGCGCAGACCTCGTCCTGTGCGGCCACGCGCACGGCGGCCAGGTGCGCCTGCCCTTTATTGGCGGGCTGTACGCGCCGGGACAGGGCTTTTTCCCCGCCTGGGACGCGGGGCTGTACGAGATGGGCGGCACGCAGATGTTCGTCAGCCGCGGCCTGGGCAACAGTTCCTTCCCCCTGCGCGTCAACAACCGCCCGGAGATCGTGGCGATCACGCTGCGCCGGGCGGACTGAGCAAATACTGGAGGCATATATGAAGCTGGACATCACTGGAATCGGATCGGAGCTGCAGGGCGTGGGCCGCTGGGCGGACGGACGGGCGGCGTTCGTGCCCGGCGCGCTGCCGGGCGAGACGGTCGAGGCCGAGCTGGTCAGGCAGAGCGAGCGCTTTGTCGAGGCGCGCCTCGTTCGCGTGCTGACCCCCGCCGCCTGCCGAAAGGAGAGCGACTGCCCGCACGACGGCTTCTGCGGCGGCTGCGTCGCGCGGCACATGACCTATCAGGCCTCGCTGGACTTCAAGCGCGAGGTGGTGCGCGCCGCGCTCGAGCGGATCGGCGGGTTCGAGTCGCCCGAGGTGCGCCCGACGATCGGCATGGAATCCCCCTTCGCCTTCCGCAACAAGGCCGAGTACGCCGTGGTTCCGGACGGCGAAGCCTGGGCGCGCGTCGGCTTTCGCGGCGAGGATCAGTCGGTGACGGGCGCGGCGGGCTGCCTGATTCAGCACCCGGCCAGCCTGACCTGCGCGCGCGCCGTGCGGGAGTGGATGCGGGATCACACCATCCCGGCCTTCGACGGCAAAAAGGGCTGCGTGCGCGGCCTGGTCACGCGGGTGAACGGCGAGGGCGAGCTGATGGCCATCGTGGTCACAAACGGCCACACCCTGCCGCACGCGCCCGACCTGGTCTCCCGCCTTCAGGCAGAGATACCCGGCCAGCGCAGCCTGTATCAGCTCGAGAGCGCGCCCCGGCCCACCCACGCGCTGGACGGGCTGGCCCGCTGCCTCTGGGGCGATAAAACGCTCGAGGACAGCCTGCTGGGCCTGCGCTTTGACCTCGCGCCCCAGGCCTTTTTCCAGGTCAACCGCACCCAGGCCGAGCGGCTCTACGAGCAGGCGCTGTCCGCCGCCGCGCTGACCGGCCGCGAAACCGTGCTGGACGCCTACTGCGGCGCGGGCACCATCTCGCTGTGCATGGCGAGGCAGGCGGGAAAGGTGATCGGCGTGGAAATCGTGCCCCAGGCGGTAATCAACGCGCGCGACAACGCCCGCAAAAACGGCCTGAAAAACACTGAGTTCATCGAGGGCGACGCGCCCCGCGTCATCGCGCAGCTGGTCAAAAGCGGCACGCGTGCACAGGTCATCTGCGTCGATCCGCCGCGAAAGGGCGTGGACGGCCGCCTGCTCGACGCGATTCTTCAGGCCGCCCCCGGGCGTCTGGTCTACGTCAGCTGCAACCCGGCCACCCTGGCGCGCGACCTGAAAAAGCTGCGCGGCGCGTACGCCCTCGCCTACGCCCAGCCGGTCGACCTGTTCTGCTGGAGCGG
>CAKUFB010000386.1 GCA_934647145.1 uncultured Clostridia bacterium | reverse complement strand
GGCCCGATCTACACGTTCTTTTGGGACATTCCGCCGCGCATTCATGACGAGCGCCTCAACGCGCTGGTGCGCCGCCTGCAGCCAGGCATACTGATCAACGACCGCGGTTTCGACGAGGGCGACTTTTCCACCCCTGAGCGCGAGTATCAGGCGATCGGCAGCTCGCGAAGGTTTCTTCATCCCACCGAGGCGTGCAATTCGCTGGGCGAGCAGAGCTGGGGCTATCGGCGGAATGAGGACTTTTACTCGCTCAGGCACCTGCTGTCGGCCATCGATCAGTACATGGCCATGGGCGCGAGCTATCTGCTCAACGTGGGCCCGGACGCGCGGGGCGTGATTCCGGAGGAATACGCGGGCAGGCTGCGGCGCATTGGAGCGTGGTACAATCGGATGGAGGGCTGCCTGGAGGGGCATGAGGCCGACCCGTTCGAGTACGTCATTCCGGGCAACGAGTGCATCGCCGTGCGCAAGGACGACAGGAGCTATTTCCATTTCTATCGCGGGCTGGTTTCGAACGCGGTTTCCTTTGAAAGGTATCCCTGCCTGCCGCGGGGCGTGCGCCTGATGAACACCGGAAAGGAGCTGCCCTTCGCCGTCGAACGCCTGCCCGGCTGGTATGACGGGGACACCGGGCGCGCGAAGGAATACCTGCACATCCGCGGGATTCCGGTGGACGACCTGCCCGCCGAGCCGATCGTGCTGGAGGTGCGGTGGAAGTAAGAAAGGAAAGAAAAGACATGAAGTATGCGATATTTCTCGATCACCTGCTGTGCGCGCAAAAGCAGACCGGGCGGCCGCTTGCGTCGCTGCTGGCCGAGGCGAAGGAGCTGGGCTTTGAGGCCGTCGAGTGCGACCAGGCACAGCTTACGGAGGAGCGCCTGACGCGGGCGCTGCGGGAAGCCGGCGTGAGCGTGAGCGGCGTATATACCTTTTTGGACTATCGGCAGGACACGAAAAATGAGCGGGCGCGGCTGCTCGAGCTGGCTTGCGGCGCGGAGGCGGGGTGCGTGATGCCGCTGCCGGTGCTGCTGCGGGAGGGCGAGGATCGGCAGGCGCTTCGCCGCGTGATGGCGGACGGTATCGCGCGCGTATGCGAGGAGGCCGCGTCGATCGGCCTGCAGGTGGTGCTGGAGGACTTCGACTCGCCCCGCGCGCCCTTTGGCAGACTGGAGGAGCTTGGCTGGTTCCTTCGGGAAATACCCGCGCTGGGGTGCGCCTTTGACACGGGCAATTTCCTGATTCACGGGCAGGACGCGCTCGCCGCGTACGCGCCCCTGCGCCCGCGCATTCGCCACGTGCATCTCAAGGATCGCCTGGACAATCCGCGCTGGGGAGACGACGTGACGACCGATTGCGGCGGGAAGGCCTGGTATCCCGCGCCGGCGGGCAGCGGCCTGCTTCCGAGCGGGGAAATTCTCGACCGGCTCGAGGCGGACGGCTATGACGGCTGGTGCGTGCTGGAGCATTTCGGCGCGTACGATCAGCTCGCCTGCATGCGGCGGGAGGCAGAGTGGCTCAGAGGGCGGCGGGCTTAAGGCTTTTGCGGCGCGTCCTCCTGTGCCTGACCCAGGCGGGAGGGGGTGACGCCCAGCTCCTTTTTGAACACGCGAATCATGTTGCTGCTGCTCGAAAAGCCGCACTGCTCGGCCACCTCGCCCAGCGAACAGCGCTGCCTGGCCATCATTCGCCGGGCGTTGCGCAGGCGGACGGATGTCACATAGGCGCCCAGCGTATAGCCGGTGAAGGCGCGGAAGTCGCACATCAGCTTGGTTCGGCTGACGCAGAAGCGGTCGGCGATTTCCTGCGCCACCAGGCGGCTGTCATAGTGGGTGACGATGTAGCTGAGCACGTCGGTCAGGTACTGCGGCGCGGGCGCGGTTTCGGACTTGCCTGGCAGCTCGGCGACCCGGCTCAGCAGCAGCATGAACAGCAGCTTGCGCGGCAGCAGGCTCTTTTCGGCCAGTATCTGCTCGCACAGCGGCAGGATGACCGGCCTGTACTCCGTTCCGACCGGTATGAAGGTGCCGTTTTTGCCGAAGGAGGCCATCAGCGGCTCCCACTCGCGCAGCGACGCGGCCACATACTCCTGCTGGAACAGGATGTTGATTCGCTCATAGCCTGAATACGGCTGCGGGATGACGTAGTGCATGGTATAGGGGCGGGTCAGGAACAGGCAGCCCTGCGCCGAGGAGAACGCGCGATCCGAAAACAGAACCTTGACGTCCCCGCTGACGATGTAGCTCAGCTCATAGTAGGTGTGCATATGGAAGTCGGTCATGTTGGGGTAGTCGCTTTTCAGGCGGTTGAT
>CAKUFB010000385.1 GCA_934647145.1 uncultured Clostridia bacterium | reverse complement strand
GAATTCGGGAACTCCAATTTATGGTTCCCGAATTCGTCGATAGAACCCGCGGCAGCAAGTGGAACCGGGCACTGCCCGGCGGCAGCAGGTGGGTGCAGGCTCAGCCTGCCTTTCTCAGAAAGGCCGCCTCTCGATCGTATCCTCCTTCAAAAACCTCGCCAGCGCGTCGCGCCAGTCGGGCAGGGGGACAAAGCCCGCCTCGAGCAGCTTGGCCTTGGACAGGCGGCTGTTCATGGGGCGGCGCGCCCGGGACAGGCCATATTCCTGCGTGCTGACCGGGAGAACGCGGGTGGCCTTGCCCGCCTGGCGGAAGATTTCGCAGGCGAAGTCATACCAGCTGATGAAGCCGCCCTCGTTGGTGGCGTGGTAATAGCCGTATTTGTCGGTCTCGATCATGTCGACGAGCAGCCGCGCCAGATCCCAGGTATAGGTGGGCGTGCCGATCTGATCGTCCACCACCCGCAGCGTGTCGTGCGTCTCGGACAGCTTCAGCATCGTGCGGATGAAGTTCCTGCCGTGCGCGCCGAACACCCAGGCGATGCGTACGATGAAGTAGTTCGAAAGCAGCGACGAAACCGCCCGCTCGCCCTCCAGCTTGGTCTCTCCATACCAGTTGAGCGGCGCGAAGTCGGCGCAGTCGGGTTCCCAGGGCTTCTCGCCCTGGCCGGAGAATACATAGTCGGTCGAGATGTACATCATCCTGCAGCCGACCTTCGCGCAGGCCTCCGCAATGTACTTTGTGCCCAGCGCGTTGACGGCGCGCACCCTCTCCCGGTTCTCAGGCTCCTCGGCCGCGTCCACCGCCGTCCAGGCCGCGCAGTGCATCACCGCGTCCGGGCGGCAGGCGCAGATCACCTCGTCCGCCGCGCGTTCGTCGGTTATGTCCATCTCGGCCACGTCCACGCCCACCGCCTCATGCCCCCGGGTGGCCAGCCGCTCCATCAGGTCGCTGCCCAGCTGCCCCCTCGCGCCCGTCACCAGAACCTTCATTTCGCTTCCTCCATCCCGCGCCCCGCGTACATTTTCTCAAAGTAGCTCTGATACTCGCCCGAGAGGATTTCCTCCCACCACTGCCGGTTGTCCAGGTACCAGCGGACAGTCTTGGCGATGCCCCCGTCGAACGGCGTTTCGGGCAGCCAGCCCAGCTCCCTGTGTATCTTCGAGGGGTCGATCGCGTAGCGGCGGTCGTGCCCCGGCCGGTCGGTGACGTGACGAATCAGGCTCTCCGGCTTGCCCAGCGCCTGAAGAATCGCCCTGACCACCTGCATGTTCGTGCGCTCGTTGTGCCCGCCGATGTTGTACACCTCGCCCACGCGCCCCCTGCGGATGATCAGGTCGATCGCCGAGCAGTGATCCTCGACGTACAGCCAGTCGCGCACGTTCAGTCCCTCGCCGTACACCGGCAGCGGCTCGTCGGCCAGCGCCCGGGTAATCATCAGCGGAATCAGCTTCTCCGGGAAGTGATACGGCCCGTAGTTGTTGCTGCAGCGCGAAATGGTCGCGGGAAGGCCGTAGGTGCGGTGATACGCCATCACCAGCAGGTCGGCGCTCGCCTTGGAGGCGGAATAGGGCGAGGAGGTATGAAGGGGCGTCTCCTCGGTGAAGAACAGGTCGGGCCGGTCGAGCGGCAGGTCGCCGTACACCTCGTCGGTCGACACCTGATGATACCGCCCCACGCCGCAGCGCCGGCACGCGTCCATCAGCACGCTCGTGCCCAGGATGTTCGTCGTCAGAAAGATCTCCGGGTTCGTCACGCTGCGGTCGACGTGGCTCTCGGCCGCAAAGTTGACCACCACGTCCGGCTTCTCCCGCTCAAACAGCGCGCAGACCGCCTCCCGGTCGGCAATGTCGCCGCGCACAAAGCGGAACCGCTCGCACTCCATCGCCTCCCTGAGCGTGGACAGGTTGCCCGCGTAGGTCAGCTTGTCCAGGCAGACCACGCGATCCTCCGGGTGGTTCTTCAGCTGATAGTAGATGAAGTTTCCTCCAATAAACCCGGCGCCGCCGGTCACAAGTATGGTCATATCATTACTCCTTCTCTGTTTTCAGGCGCCGCGCGTCTTTACTCCCGGCGCAGCCTTCGTTGCTCTTGTGTCGCCTTCAGCGACAGCTCCCCTTTCAGGAGAGCCTTGACCGCGCCAACCATGCCTCCCCTGAAAGAGGAGGTCAGACTGTCGAAAAAACCCCGGAGAGCTCGAGAGGGTCGCAACCCTCTCGAACTTTCAATCGTGCCCAGCGGCGTGTACGGTGGGCACGGGACGATTTTTGCGCCGGAAAATCTCATTTTCCAGAGCAAAAATCGTTTCCCTGCAGGCTCCGCGCCCGAAAAATCTT
>CAKUFB010000384.1 GCA_934647145.1 uncultured Clostridia bacterium | reverse complement strand
TGAGGGTGTAGGCGCGGCTGCCGGCGGGGCAGGCGCTGCGGCGGTCGTTTTCGGGCGGCACGCAGAAGCTCTGGCCGGGCACGAGCAGGCCGGGCAGCAGGCGCGGGTTGGCGATGCGCATGGCGCGGTAGGAGATGTCGTAGCGCACCAGCAGGTCGGCGTAGCTCTCGCCGGGCTGAATCACGGCGCGCGTCCAGCCCTCGGGACACAGCGCGCAGCAGGGGCCTGCGCAGTCGCCTTCGACCGGGCGGAGCCGCCGGGGCTCGCCTTCGGCCGCCTCAGTCGACGGCTGCTCCGCCTGGGGCGCGGCCTCCTCCGGCCGCTCGGGCACGCAGATTACCTGCCCGACCACCAGCACGTTGGGCGATACGTAAGGGTTGAGCGCGATCAAATCGGCCGCGCTGACGCCGTACTGTTTGGCGATGCCGGTCATGGTGTCGCCCTTCTGCACGGTGTAGCGGTTTTCCTCCGAGCAGGTGAGCGCGGTCTGTCTCTTTTCGTTATCCATGGACTCTCCCCCTTTCATTCGCTACAGTCTATTCGCCGGAGCCGTTCGGCGTGAAAAGTGACGCAAACGGACTTGCGCGGCGGCCAAAAAGCGTGTATGATAGAGGCAATCTACGCGGCACGAAAGGATGACCCGATATGACCCATCGGCTTTACTATGATCAGACCTATTTGCGCGCGTTCGACGCGCAGGTGCTGGAGGTGCGGCGCGAGCAGGCGCGCGCGCTGCTTCGCCTGGACCGGTCGGCCTTCTACCCCACCTCGGGCGGCCAGCCCTACGATACGGGTACGCTGGGCGGCGAGGCGGTGCGGGATGTGTTTGTGGACGAGGCGGGCGAGGTGTGGCACGCCCTGCGGCCGGAGACCCCGCTTCAGGCGGGCGATTCGGTGCATGGCGAAATCGACTGGGCGCGGCGCTTCGACCACATGCAGCAGCACGGCGGGGAGCACCTGCTGGCCGGGATGGTCTATCGGCAGCTGGGCGGCGCGACGATCGGGCTGCACCTGGGCGCGCAGGACTCCACGATCGACGTGACATTGCCCGACGGGCGCACGCGCCTGACCGAAATCGAGCTCGCCGCGCTCGAGGACGAGGTCAACCTGCACATTGAGGAGGATCTGCCCATCCGCTGCTGGTTCCCTTCGCCGGATGAGCTGGCCGCTCTTCCCCTGCGAAAGGCGCCGACCGTGACCGGGCACGTGCGCGTCGTGGCCATGGGCGAGGTGGAGATGGTGGCCTGCGGGGGCACGCACCCCTCCTCGACCGGACAGATCGGCCTTTTGAAAATCCTGGACGCCACCCCCGCGCGCGGCAAGCTCCGGCTGCGCTTCGTGTGCGGCATGCGCGCCCTTCAGGACTACCGCATGGTTCGAACCGGCGCGGAAAAGGCCGCCTGCCTGCTCTCCGCGAAGCTCGATCATCTGCCCGCCTCCGTCCAGTCGCTGAAGGACGAGCTCTCTTCCCTGCGCCGCGAGCTGGCCGAAACGCGCAGGCAGCAGGCGCTTGCGCGGGTTCAGGCGCTCTATGACCGGGCGGAGCCGCTGCCGGACGGCGCGCGCCTGGTGACCGCCTCGCTGGGCGATGTCACCCCCGAAAGTCTGCGCGAGGTCGCCTCTTCCCTGATCGAGCGCCCGCGCACGCTGGCCCTGCTCGCCGCCGCAAGGCCGGACGGCGGCTTCCAGCTGCTCTTCGCCCGCAGCGCCGATCTGACGGCCGACATGGGCGCGCTGCTTCGAGCCTGCGGCGCAAAGGGCGGCGGCAAGCCCGACTTCGCCCAGGGTAGCGCCCCTCAGGCCGAGCCGGTCTTCGCAAACGCCCGCGCCGCGCTCGAGCGCCCGGACGGCTCTTCTTCCAAGGAGAAATAGGCACGCGTCTCCCGCCGAGCGGGCGCTTTAACCTGAACGGCCATTTTGGTGCGAAACAGGCACGCGTTTCCCTCCGAGCGGGCGCTTTTACGCAGGGTGAAAGCGCCGCGGAGCGCCTGAACGAGCTTTCCGCGGCGAAATAACGCGCATCCCCTCCGAACCGGCGTCCGGAGGGGATTGCTTCTTTTTTTAATTACCGGTCGCGCCGGACGCCGCTGCCGTGCGCCGGGTAGAACAGGCCGGATGGGGAAACCGGCTCGCCGGCGGCGTACAGGTGCGAGGTATCGCCCAGGCAGGCGACGCGCAGCCACAGCTGGCCGTCGACGCGCTCCTCGGCCACCAGCTCGGTCACGGAGGAGGGCGGCAGGCAGAAGCCGTGCCACAAAAGCGGCGGCGCGATGCCGGTCAGGCAGGCGACGATGGTCAGGCTCAGCGCGCAGTGGCAGGTCAGGGCGAGGGTCACGGG
>CAKUFB010000383.1 GCA_934647145.1 uncultured Clostridia bacterium | reverse complement strand
CCGTCGCGCACGTCGGGCAGCGCGCGGGTCACGATAACCGCCATGGCGTAGGCGATAAACGATTTTTTCAGCTCTTCCTCCACGTGCATCGGCGTCAGCGAGCCGATGTTAAACTCGTCCGGCAAAGGAAGCACCTCCTTGTTGAATACGTTGTCAGATGTCCAGGTCGGCCACCAGCTTGGCGTTGTCCTCGATGAACTTGCGCCGCGGCTCCACCTGATCGCCCATCAGCAGGGTGAACAGGCCGTCGGCCGCGATGGCGTCGTCCAGGTGCACGCGGTACATCGAGCGGGTCGCCGGGTTCATCGTGGTCTCCCACAGCTGCTCGGCGCTCATTTCGCCCAGACCCTTGTAGCGCTGCACGTCCGGCTTGGCGCCCTCGCCCATCTCCCTGAGACAGGCCTGCAGCTCCTCGTCGGTATAGACGTACTTTTCCGTCTTGCCGCGCGTCACCTTGTACAGCGGCGGCCTGGCGATATACACATAGCCGTTTTCGATCAGCTTGGGCATAAACCGGTAGAAGAAGGTCAGCATCAGGATGCGGATGTGACTGCCGTCCACGTCGGCGTCCGTCATGCACACGATGCGGTGATAGCGCAGCTTGGTCTCGTCGAAGTCCGCACCGAAGCCGCCGCCGAACGCGGTGATCATGGCCTTGATTTCCTCGTTGGCCAGCGCGCGGTCCATGCGCACCTTTTCCACGTTCAGGATCTTGCCGCGCAGGGGCAGTATGGCCTGGAAATGCCGGTCGCGTCCGCCCTTGGCCGAGCCGCCTGCCGAGTCGCCCTCGACCAGGAAGATCTCGCACTTGGCCGGGTCGCGCTCGGAGCAGTCGGCCAGCTTGCCGGGCAGGGAGGCCGATTCCAGCGCGGTCTTTCTGCGGGTCAGGTCGCGGGCCTTGCGGGCCGCCTCGCGGGCGCGCGCCGCCGACAGGCACTTGTCCATCACCGTGCGGCCGACCGAGGGGTTCTCCTCGAAAAAGGTGGCGAGCTTGTCGCTGACCAGGTTGTCCACCAGCGCGCGTACCTCGCTGTTGCCCAGCTTGGCCTTGGTCTGGCCCTCGAACTGCGGCTCGACCAGCTTGACCGACACGATCGCGGTCAGGCCCTCGCGCACGTCCTCGCCGGTCAGGTTCTGCTCAGTCGACTTGATCATGCCCGTCTTGCGGCCGTAATCGTTGACCACGCGGGTCAGCGCGCGCCGGAAGCCCTCCAGATGCGTGCCGCCCTCGGGCGTGTGGATGTTGTTGGCGAAGCAGAAGATGCTCTCGTTGTAGCCGTCGTTCCACTGGAGCGCCACGTCCACCGTCGTGCCCTCCCTGATCCCCTCGATGGAGACCGGCGGCGCGAACAGCGGGGTCTTGTTGCGGTTCAGGTACTCGACGAACGACACGATGCCGCCCTCGTAATGGTGCGTCTCCTCGCGAACCTCCTCGCCGCGCTCGTCCCGCAGCGTGATGCGGATGCCCTTGTTCAGAAAGGCCATCTCGCGGAAGCGGGTGATCAGCGTGTCAAAGTCGAACACGCCGGTCTCGAAGATGCCGGGCTCCGGATCCTCGCCGGTCTTCAGATCCGGCCAGAAGCGGATGGTCGTGCCCGTGCGGTCGGTTTCGCCCACGATTTTCAGGTCGTAGAGGATTTTGCCGCGCTCGTATTCCTGCTGGTAAATTTTGCCGTTTTGATAGACGTTGACCTGCAAATGCCGGCTCAGCGCGTTGACGCAGCTCGCGCCCACGCCGTGCAGGCCGCCGGAGACCTTGTAGCCCCCGCCTCCGAATTTGCCGCCCGCGTGCAGCACGGTCAGGCAGACCTCGACCGCCGGGCGGTGCATTTTGGGGTGGATGCCCACCGGAAAGCCGCGCCCATCGTCCTGCACCGAGACGGAGCCGTCCTTGTGCAGCGTCACGACAATGTTGTGGCAATATCCGGCCAGCGCCTCATCCACCGCGTTATCCACGATTTCATACACCAGGTGATGCAGGCCGCGCTCGTCCGTCGAGCCGATATACATGCCCGGCCGGCGGCGAACCGCTTCCAGACCTTCCAGGACCTGTATCTGGTTCTCGTCGTATTTTTTGTTCTGGGGATTGCTGTCCATGTTTGCACCTCGTGAAACGAAATTTCGCTTCTATTATTATAGCACGTTTTCGCGTCCTTCACCACCCCCCTCCCACCACTCTTATCCTACTCTTAACCGGGCTGGCCGCGAAAAAGCGTCGAGCCGGGCGGCAGCGCCGCCCGGCTCCCCCGGGGGCGGGCTGCGCCCTCCCCCGGACCCCCTCATGCCCGCGCTCACTGCGTTTGCGCGCGGACGCCGGGCGGCAGCGCCGCCCGGCTCCCCGGGGG
>CAKUFB010000382.1 GCA_934647145.1 uncultured Clostridia bacterium | reverse complement strand
GACTGCGACGGCGTGGCGTATCGGTATCGCGAGTGGTACGGCGCGTCGGGCGCGAACGAGGGCGTCCGCCTGTCGCCCGCGGAAATCGCGCAGGGCATCCGCCGCGTCGAACAGGAGGCGGGCGAGGAGCATGTGAGCGGCGTGGCCGATCCCTCGATCTGGGATACCAGCCGCGGCGAGAGCGTGGCCGAGCAGATGGAGCGCGAGGGAGTCTATTTCCTGCCCGGAGACAACGCGCGCCTGTCCGGCAAGATGCAGCTGCACGGGCGGCTGAAGTTCGATCAGGAAGGCCGGCCCGGGCTGTACGTCTTTGATACCTGCCGCGCGTTTCTGCGCACCGTGCCCGCGCTGTGCTACGACATGAGCCGCTGCGAGGATGTGGACACCGGCGCGGAGGATCACGTCTACGACGAGACGCGCTACTTCCTCATGCACCGTCCGGTTCGCGCTGAAAAGCCGCGCGCCAGGCGGGCGTATAACCCGCTGGATTAGCGCGCGGCGAGCTGACAGTATACAATTGAATACCATTGTGCGGCGAAGGAGCGCCTTCGACCGGCGTCTTTCTCGTTCGGGGGAGGCGCCGCTGAGGAAGGATGCGCCTTCGCCGCGCTGCGGTCTTATCCCTCGAGCAGGCCGCGCAGCCAGCGGGCCGATTCGATCAGGCAGCCCAGCTGGTCGCGCACGCTGAAGTGTTCGATGGCGCAGAAGCCCTCGTAGCGGTCGCGGACGAGCGCGCGCACGACCGCCTCGTTGGGCACCGGGCCGTGGCCGAGCGGGGCGGGATAGCACGGAAAGCCGTCGGCGGCGAGAATGCGCTCGTCGCCGTAATCGGGCCGGTCGATCCAGGCCTTGAGGTGGACGTGGCGCACGCGCGGGGCGAGCTGCTCATAGGCGGCCAGCGCGTCCTGGGCGTGGATCAGGAAGTTGCCGCTGTCCAGCGCGCAGCCCAGCGCGGGAATCTGCTCAAGGAACCAGGACAGCCCCTGAAGCGGCCCGAAAGGCGCGCGGGGCGAGCCGAAGTCCTCCAGCACCACCTGAAGGCCGTATGCCTTCGCCAGTTCGCAGACGCGCGATACGCCGCCTGCCATGATGCGGCGGGTGGCTTCGAGATCCTCGCCCTCGCGCAGCAGACCCGGAAGCGGCATCACGCAGCCCGCGTTCATTTCGGCGGCGCGCTCCAGCAGGCATTTTACCCCCTCCTCATAGCCCTTCAGGCGAAAGTCGAACGAGGTGTATACGCCGCTCACGCCCATATTCGTTTTGCGCAGGGTGCGGCGGATGTCCTCCTGCTCCAGCGCGGCCAGGTCGCACTCGACGGCGTACAGGCTCTCCTGCTGAGCCCGGGCGATCACCTCGGCAAGCGGCAGGCCGGTCTGCTCGGCGGCGCGCAGCAGGTGATCGAGAAAGACGGACAGCTTCATGCGAAAAACCTCCTTTGCGGATATGCGTTGACTGATTATTCATATTCGCCGCGCGGCGGGGTGTTCCTGCCTGAAAAAGTCAGGCAAAAAGGATCGGGCAGCGCGCTTTCGGGGAAGGTGCGCCCGGCCATGCGGGTCATTGCGCGGGCGTGGATGCGGTCGTGCCACAAAAAGCGCCGCATGACCTTGCGCAGCGTCCATTCCTCGCCATAGCTGTCTGAAAACAGGCGATTTTGGAGGAAATCCGGCGCGTTTTCGAGCGCATGGAAGCCGCGCGCCCGGCAGGACGCGATGTCGCCCTCATGGTCGGTCTCCACGCCGATTTCGCCGAAGTAGTAGTCGTTCACGCCCAGGGTGTGCTCGTACATCTGCCGCGCGGTGCGGGGGAGCGGGCCGTAGAAGGTCTGACGCGGGGCAAGGCAGGAGGCGTTCGCGTCTGGCACGCTTCGATACAGCGTCAGGAAATCCCGCGCCGAGCGCAGGCAGAGCGCCTTGAGCGCCTCGTATTCCTCGCGCGTGAGCGGCTTTTCCTCGCCCGCGAGCAGCACGTCCGAGTCCGCGTCGCGAATGTCCAGGTCAGACTGCTTTTCCTGCGCGATCTTCAGCGGGCGCGGGCAGTACGTCTCGCCCCGCCAGGCCAGGCACGCCGCCAGTTCATTCGGCATTTTGGCCAGCGCTTCCTCGAGCGACGCGCCGCGCGCGCACGCGCCGGGCACCTCCTGCGCCCACAGCAGCGTGTCGTTTCCACGGTGCTCCCAGGTCAGGCAGACCGGCCGCAGCGCAAAGCCGCATTTTTTCAGGCGAGGGCTGCGCGAGGCGATGATCAGCTGTTTCGTTTCAAGGCGCATGGGATAATCCTCCTGCTGTTCGTCTGTACAAACAAGTGGGGGGTGCGGGGGGGGGGGGGGGGGGGGGGGGGGGGGGGGGGG
>CAKUFB010000381.1 GCA_934647145.1 uncultured Clostridia bacterium | reverse complement strand
CCCTCCAACCGGCGCATCGAGGCCGACGAACGGGCGGTGCTTCGCCTGAAGCCGGATGCGCGTCTTCTCCTGCTGCGCAACGAGCGCACGCAGGACGGCACGCATTATCCCGTCCGTAAGGGCGCGCGCGACCGCAATATCGCCATTGTGGGCGGACGCTGGGAGGAAAGCAGCGACCGGCGCAGGGGCTATGGCTCCACGGGAATGTACGACGAGGCGCGCTCCTTCTACGGCGTGTCGACCTGCCTGTTCTTCAACTGCATCGACCATCTGACACTCTCCGGCCTGACCTTCCGGCATACGGCGGGCTTCGCCGTGCAGCTGGGCGACGCGTCGAACGTCCTGCTCGAGGATATAACCTTCGAGGAATGCTTCGCCGACGGCCTGCACATAAACGGCAATACGCGCAATCTGCTCGTGCGCGGAATTCGCGGCCAGGTGGGCGACGACCTGGTGGCGCTCAACATGTACGACTGGCAGGATTCTTCAGTAGACTTCGGCCCGATGGACACCGTGCTGTGCGAAGACCTGGAGCTGTCCGCAGACAGCCGCTACAAGGCGCTGCGCATCGAGCCGGGCATGTATTTCTATGCGGACGGCGCGAGCGTGGACTGCTCGCTGACGAACGCGATCATTCGCCGGGTCAGGGGCGTCGATACCTTCAAAGTGTACTACCAGACGCCCCGCTACCGCGTCGGAGCCGAGCGGCCCGAACGGGGCGGCGTGGGCAGCGGAGACTGGATTTTCTTCGAGGACATCGACGTGAACCTGCGCGGCCCGATCGACCGCTTTGCCGAGTACCTGAACGCAGACCCGGTGCGCGGCGCGTTCGGGGCGTTCGAAATCGGCGCGAACCTCGGCCACGTCTGCTTCGAGAACATCCGCCTGACCAAGGACGCGGGCTGCCCGATGGCCTTCCTGGCCGTGGTCGGGCCCAAGTCGGTGCGGCTGGGCGAGATGGAAATCTTCGACCCCTACGTCTCCTGCCGCGTGGACACGCTCGCCTTTAAGGACGTGCTCGTCAACGGCAGGCGGCCCTTGGACATGCGCGCCGAGGTATTCTGCCCGGTCTTCGACGACGTGAACGGCGACGGGAACTCGACCGGGCGCGGCGAAGTCGAATGCATGGAGCGGCTCGATTGAACGGAGTTAGCAGGGTCTTCCCCCTGAGAACTTATAAAAAAAGCAAACTTGCGAATCCGGACATTGATGGATGGAGGATGAAACAATGGGTGTGAAACTTGGTATTATCGGTTTTGGCTACATGGGCCACTGGCATCTGAAAAACGCCCCCAGGGTGGAGGGCGTCGAGGTGGTCGCGGCGTACGACATCCTGCCCGAGCGCGTGCAGGAGGCTCGCGAGCTCGGCCTGGTCGGCTTTGACACGCTGGACGAGTTCCTGAAGAGCGACCTGTTCAACGTCGTGCTGGTCGCCACCCCCAACGACGTGCACTGCGAGCTGGCCTGCGCCGCCATGAAGGCCGGCAAGAACGTCATCTCCGAAAAGCCCGTGGCCATGTCCCTGGCCGAGGTCGACAAAATGATCGCGACCTCGAAGGAGAACCACGTGCTCTTCACCGTGCACCAGAACCGCCGCTGGGACAAGGACTTCCGCATCGCCAAGGAGGTCATTGAGTCGGGCGAGCTGGGCCATATCTACTCCATTCAGTCCCGCCTGCACGGCTCCCGCGGCGCCATGTTCGGCTGGCGCGCCGAGAAGAAGCACGGCGGCGGAATGATCTATGACTGGGGCGTACACTTCATCGACCAGCTGCTGTGGATGTTGGGCTTCGATTCGGTCAAGAGCGTGTTCTGCAAGACCGAGAACGTCAAGACCCCCGAGGTCGAGGACTACTTCTACCTGCTCATGGACCTCAAGAACGGCGCGCATATCCAGATGGAAATCGGCACCTGGGTGCTCAAGCAGCTGCCGCGCTGGATGATCCTGGGCGACAAGGGTACCTGCTACATCAACGACTTCACCCGCAACGGCGGCATCATCAAGGTGGACGAGACCGTCGAGCCCGAGGAAATCGTCGTCATGACCACCTCCGGCCCCACCCGCACCTTCGCCCCCCGCGGCAAAAAGGAAATCGTCGAGACCGAGCTGCCCGACTCCCCGGCCGACCTGACCGAGTACTACGCCAACATCCGCGACGCGGTGGACGGCAAGGCTGAGCTGATCGTCAAGCCCGAGCAGGTTCGCGCCGTGTTCCGCGTGCTGGAGGCCGCGTTCGAGTCTGCCCGCACCGGAAAGATGATCGAGCTGTAACGCATATTCAAGGAACCGTCTTCCTCGGGACGGTTCCTTTTTTCTGCAGGGCGGGTTTTGTCCGTTCAGGGCTGGGCTGATAGCGTACCATTGCCCGTGC
>CAKUFB010000380.1 GCA_934647145.1 uncultured Clostridia bacterium | reverse complement strand
AAGGCGATTCCTCTTGTTTTTGGGGGTTAGCCCACTTCCACGCCGGAGGGCATGTCGCCGTCCACGGTCAGCAGGCGCAGGTGGTTGTGTTCGTCGTCGCAGGCGCACAGCAGCATGCCCTCGGACAGCACGCCACGCATCTTGCGGGGCGCGAGGTTCTTCACCAGGATGACCGTCTTGCCGACCATCTCCTCGGGCGCGTAGTGCTGGGCGATGCCGCTGACCACGGTGCGGGTTTCCTCGCCCACCTGCAGCGTCTCCTTGAGCAGCTTATCGCTCTTGGGCACGCGCTCGCAGGCGATGACCTTGGCCGTTACCAGCTTGACCCTGTTCACCTCGTCGATGGTGATCAGGCCGGCGTTCTCCTCCTCGGCCTGCTCTTCCTTCGCCTCGGGCTGGGCGGGCGCCTTGGCGGCTTCCTTCGCGGCGGCGGCCTCGCGCTCGGCGGCGATGGACTCCAGCTCCTTCTTCACGTCGTAGCGCGGGAAGAGCGGCGCGCCCTTGCGCACCACGGTGCCGGGCAGGATGCCGCCGAAGGTCTGGATGGACTCCCAGGTCTTGAGCGCCGGGTCGGTCACGCCCAGCTGCTCGAAGATGCGCTCGGGGGTGTTGGGCATGGTCGGGCCGACGGCTACCGCGATGGCGCGCACGCACTCGGCCAGGTAATACATGACGGTCTTCAGGCGGGGCAGGCCGTTTTCGCTCTTGCCCAGCACCCAGGGCTGGGTCTGGTCGATGTAGCGGTTGCAGTCGCCCACCAGCTTCCAGATCTCGGCCAGCGCGCTCGAGAACTGCAGCTCGTTCATGTTCTTCTCGACCAGCGCGGGCATGCTCTCGAAGCGCTCGCGCAGCGCGGCCTCCAGCTCGGTCTCCTCGCCTCTCTCAGGCAGCGCGCCGCCGAAGTACTTTTCGATCATCGCCACCGTGCGGGAGACCAGGTTGCCCAGGTCGTTGGCCAGGTCGGAATTCGTGCGGTTGAGCAGCGCCTCGTTGGTGTAGTTGCCGTCCGATCCGAAGGGCATCTCGCGCATGAGGTAATAGCGCAGGGTATCCACGCCGTAGCGCGCCACGATCGGGCCGGGATATTCGACGTTGCCCTTGGACTTGCTCATCTTGTCGCCGCCGAAGAGCAGCCAGCCGTGGCCGAACACCTGCTTGGGCAGCGGCAGGCCCAGTGCGTGCAGCATGATGGGCCAGTAGATGGTGTGGAAGCGCACGATTTCCTTGCCCACCAGGTGTACGTCGGCCGGCCAGTACTTCCTGAACAGCTCGTCGTGATCGGTGCCGTAGCCCAGGGCGGTGATGTAGTTGGACAGCGCGTCGATCCAGACGTAGACCACGTGCCTGGGGTCAAAGTCCACCGGCACGCCCCACTTGAAGCTGGTGCGGCTGACGCACAGGTCCTGAAGGCCGGGGCGCAGGAAGTTGGTCAGCATCTCGTTGGCGCGGGAGGTGGGCTGAATGAAGTCCGGATGCGTCTCGATGTAGTCGATCAGCCAGTCCTGATACTTGCTCATGCGGAAGAAGTAGCTTTCCTCCTTCATGGGCTTGACCGGCCGGCCGCAGTCGGGACAGCAGCCGTCCTTGACCTGCGTGGGCGTCCAGAAGGACTCGCAGGGGGTGCAGTAAAGACCCTCGTACTCGCTCTTGTAGATGTCGCCCTGCTCATAGAACTTCCGGAAGATCTTCTGCACAATCTTCATGTGGCGCTCGTCCGTGGTGCGGATGAAGTCGTCGTACTCGATGTTCATCAGCTTCCACAGATCCTTGGTCTCCGCAACGATCTTGTCCACGAACTGCTGCGGCGTGACGCCCGCCTGCTTCGCCTTCTCCTCGATCTTCTGGCCGTGCTCGTCGGTGCCGGTCAGGAAGAAGGTGTCGTAGCCGGTCTGCTTCTTGAAGCGGGTCAGCGTGTCGGCCGCCACCGTGGTGTAGGTGTGGCCGATGTGCATGTTGCCGCTGGGGTAGTAGATGGGCGTGGTGATGTAAAAGGTCTTCTTCTCGCTCATGTCCTGATTCCTCCCTGCATGTTTGATGTACAAAAAAAGCCGTCCGCTCGCTCACTGCGAGGGACGCCTGAAAGGCGCGGTACCACCCTGCTTCTCCCCGCCCGTTGCCGGAAAGGGACTCATGGCCGACCGGGTGATCGGCTGTGCGGATAACGGTGCCTGCCGTCCGCGGCTTGCGCCTGCTCGCCGCGAAAGCTCGGGAGCCATGTTCGCCCCGCCTCCGTCCGCCGGCTTGCACCCTCCCGGCTCGCTGAACGACTTCACGCGGAGCTACTCTTTCCTTCATCGCCTCATATGCTTGCATTATAGCGCCGTTTGCCTTCGCTGTCAAGTTATTTCTTGCCTGATCGCGGCTGAAACAGCCGCGATCAGGCAAGCGGGGGGGGGGGGGGGGCGCGGCCCCCCCCCCCCCCCCCCC
>CAKUFB010000379.1 GCA_934647145.1 uncultured Clostridia bacterium | reverse complement strand
AGCTGGCCGCTGCTCTTGAGCTCGGCGGGCACGGTGGCGTTGATGTGCTTGGCCATGCTCACGGACATGACGATGAATCCGCCGCCGTGGAGCAGCTGACTGCACAGCACGACCGCGACGTTCGGGCAGGTCGCCAGCAGTACCCACCGGGTCAGCATGGTCAGCGCGCTCAGGCACATCAGCCTGCCTGCGCCCAGCCGGTCGAACAGCCGGTCGGCGTTGAGCAGGAAGGGAAGCTCGCTGGTGGCCGAGATGAAGTAGGCCAGGCCGAGCAGGGACGTGCTTCCGCCCGGCAGCGAGGTGAAGTGGATGGAGAAGAAGCTGTAGAAATAGCCCATGCACAGCTGCAGCATCATGAACAGCGCGAGCAGCGGCGGCATGCCGGGCACCCTGAACAGGTCGGCAAGCGACATCCTCCGGCCGGTTTCGGCCTGATGCCCGGGCGTGGGCGGCAGCAGATACGTGGACAGGAACACGCCCACGAGCAGCGCGGCTGTCAGATAGATGACCCACTCGAAGCGCTCCCCGACCAGCAGCCCGAAGACCAGGTTGACCACCGCGAAACTCAGACTGCCGCACAGGCGCAGCGGGCCGAACGGCTGATTGCCCCGGGCAAGCAGTGACTCCAGGATGATTGAGTCGCCCATCGGCTGAATGGAGGTGTACTGCGCGGCGAACAGCGCGTTAAACAGCAGCATCCAGCCGAACGCGCGCGACAGGGGAAGCATCAGAATCAGCCCCACGCCCAGCAGAATCATCAGGCGCAGTACGCGGTTGCGGCTTTTTGCGCGGTCGCCCCGCATCCCCCAAAAGGGCTGCGAAACGATCGAAATCATGGGCGCGGCGGCCAGCAGCACGCTGAGCTGGGCGGTCGCTGCGCCGCGCAGCTGGAAGTATTTGGAAATATAGCCCTGATAGATCGCATTGACCGTGTAATAGGTGATCATGAAGGCGGCGTAGCGCCAGGGATAGCTCTTTTTCATCGAGACGCACCTGCTTTATGAGTGTTGGGGAAGTAAAAGACTCAATTCGTTCCGCGCGGGGCGGTATTTCTGGAGTGGCGCCGTTGCCTTGCGGAGGTGCAGCCTTGAGTCCTCCGAAGGCGAAGAATCTGGAGGCTTTAGTTTGTGGCCGACAGATTCGTGTGGCCTCGGCGGCAGCCAGCACACAAACTTCGGTGGGGGTCTGGGGGAGCGTGAAGCGGAGCGGAACCTCCCCCAGCCGGGGGCGGCAGCGCCGCCCATGAGTTTTCCGGGCAGCTCCGGAAAACCGCAGAATTCGGGAACTCCAGTCTATGGCTCCCGAATTCGTCGTCAGAACCCGCGGCAGCTAGTGGCTGTCGGCACTGCCGACCGGCAGCCAGCACACAAACTTCGGTGGGGGTCTGGGGGAGCGTGAAGCGGAGCGGAACCTCCCCCAGCCGGGGGCGGCAGCGCCGCCCATGAGTTTTCCGGGCAGCTCCCGGAAAACCGCAGAATTCGGGAACTCCAGTTTATGGTTCCCGAATTCGTCGCCAGAACCCGCGGCAGCAGTTGGCTGTCGGCCCTGCCGACCGGCGCTAGCAGTTGGCTGTCGGCACTGCCGACCGGAGGAAGCGCTTGCCTCGGGCGCGGATTTCCTCGCGAATCCAGGGCTCGGGATAGGGACTGGCGCGCAGGCCGCGGGCGATTGCGCCCGTGTTGATTTCGAAGACCACGTCGTATTGACACAGGCGGTCGAGCGCTCTGAGCACCGCCGCGCGGTAACGGGGATGGCTCGTGTCGAACAGCTCGCCCTGTTCGATGAACTTGGTCACCAGGTCGAAATGGCCGACGATCTGGCAGCCCGTCCGCTCATACAGGCGGGCGACCGCGTCGTAGTAGTCCTCGATATAGGCGTACACGTCGCCGCCGTAGTGCCTTTCCACGTCGCGCAGCAGCCGCTCCCGGCTGTGGTCGACCACCAGGTACTGGCCGTCCCTTTTCAGGTAGTGTACCGAGCCGATCACGTAGTCGTACGCGTCGGTGGGCGCGTCGGAGCAGAAGTCCTGCTCCACGCCCAGATATACCTGAAGCCGGCCCGCGTACTGCGCCTTCAGCGCGCGAACCCGGCGGCAGTATTCCTACGTGCCCTCAAGCGTCATGCAGCAGCTCGAGTCGAAGCGCGTGTACGAGTGGCCTGAAAAGCCGAGCGCCGGACAGCCCAGGCGCAGCGCTTCCGCGGCCAGCTCCTCCGGCGTATTTTTCCCATCGCAGAAGGTCGTATGCGTGTGAAAATTTGAGGGAACGCCGGGAAGCGGTTCGCCGGTTCCGGTGGTGTATTTCGCCCTGATTTCGTCCCAGGCGGACTGGTTCATACCGGTCTCCTTTCGCGCGCTATGCAAAAACCGGCAACGCCGAAGAGTTGCCGGTTTCGTATGCGGATTGTCGATCCGCGATCAGACGAGCGCCTCGGAGTCG
>CAKUFB010000378.1 GCA_934647145.1 uncultured Clostridia bacterium | reverse complement strand
GAAGCCCACCGCCCGGCGCACGCAGCCCGCCTGGGACAGCGAGGCCTGAAGCGTCGCCCCGTCCGAACCGGCGCTCCTGGCCGAATCCAGCCGCGCCCGGCACAGAAACGCCGGGGTCAGGTTGCCGTAGCCGGTGGGCTGCAGCAGAGACAGCGACTCGACCGCCTGCCGCTCGGCGGCCTCCACGCCCTTTCGGCGCGCGCGGCAGACGTCCTGCCGGTCGATCAGGCGATTCGCCTTCTCGGTCAGCTCGCCTCGCAGCGCGCAGAGCGCATCGCGCGGCTCGCCGTCCTCCAGCATCGAGAAAAACACCTCGTCGGCTACCGCCCGCTCCAGCGCCAGGCGCGCGGCGCGCTCCATGTCCTCGCGCAGGCCGCGCTCCAGCTCCTGAAGGCCGTTCGCCTGCGCCCGCTGCATTTCCTCGTCGGACAGCAGCGTCAGCGGCAGCTCCTGGTCGTACTCGGCCTCGGGAATGTAGTCCTCGGGGCGGGTGTGCTCCCGCAGATACGCGTCCAGCCGCTCGATCAGCTCGGGCACGTGCTTTTCCTCGATGGTCAGCCCCGCCGCTTGCCGGTGCCCGCCGAAGCGGATCATCAGGTCGGCGCAGGCGCACAGCGCCGCGTAGATGTCCACCGCCGGAATGCTGCGGCAGGAGCCGGTGCAGATTCCGTTTTCGGCCGAGAGCAGGATGGTCGGGTAGTGATACTCGCTCGCCAGGCGCGACGCGGCCAGGCCGATCACCCCGCTGTTCCAGCTCTCGCCCCTGAGCAGCAGGATTTTGTGCGCCAGCAGGTCGTAATGCGCCATCTGGGCGTGCGCCTCCTCCACGATGCGCTTTTCCACCTGCTTGCGCTCGGCGTTCTCGTCCTCCAGCTCCTGCGCGATGCGGTTGAGCTCGCCGGTCTCGGTGCCGGTGAGCAGCCGGAGCGCCCGGCGCGCGTCGCCCAGCCGTCCGCTGGCGTTGAGCCGCGGCCCCAGCTGAAAGCCGATGTTGCCCGCCGAGATCGTCCGCCCCTTGAGCCCCGCCGAGTGAATCAGCGCCTGAAGCCCCGGCCGGGGACGCTCGTTGATCGCCTGAAGCCCCAGAAAGACCAGCACCCGGTTCTCGTCGATCAGCGGCACGATGTCCGCCACCGTGGCCAGCGCCGCCAGGTCGAGGAAGCGGCTCGCCGTCTCCCAGCCCAGAAGCGCGCAGCTGAGCTTGAACGCCACGCCCGCCCCGCACAGGTATCCAAAAGGATAGCCCTTGAGCAGCGGGTTGACCACCGGGCACTCGGGTAAAAGGTCGCCCGGGCGGTGGTGGTCGGTCACGATCACGTCCAGCCCCAGCTCCCTGGCCAGCGCCACCTCCCTCGCGCAGCTGATTCCGCAGTCCACCGTGACCAGCAGCGCCCGCTTTTCCGGGCAGCCGGCCTCCCGGGCGATCTCGCGCACAGCCGCCTCGTTCAGGCCGTAGCCCTCCCTGTGCCGGGAGGGAATGTAGGTGCGCGCGTCCATGCCGTACAGCAGCAGCGCCTGACTGAGTATCGCGCAGGCGCTCACGCCGTCCACGTCGTAGTCGCCGTAGACCCAGACCGGGCGCTTTTCATCCCGCGTCCCGCGGATCAGCGCGACCGCCTCGGCCATGTCCGAAAGCAGCATCGGGTCGTGCAGCTGCTCGCGGGCGGGATGCAGGAAGCGCTCGGCCTCCTCGCGGCTGGCCACGCCCCGCTGTACGAGCAGATTGTACATCAGCTCGCTCATGTCCTCGCCCCGCGCCCAGCTCTGCGCGCGCTCGCCCCGCTGTATCCTTCGTCTCATGGCCTGCTGCCTCCCGCGAAATAAATTGGAAAGGACAGCCCTCCGCATGGGAAGACTGTCCCGAAAATGTCTGGAATGTGCCTTCTTCGGGCAGTCCGTCGCTGTTTCGACCGCCTGCTCAGGCCTTCCTGGCGCTCTTCCTGGCCTTGCTGCCCTTGAACAGGTTCTTCAGGCCGTCGAAGGTGCCCTTGTCCATCCAGCTGGCCCAGAACTGGCCGCTGAGGAACACGGAGGAATACACGCCGGCCAGCATGCCCACGATCAGCGGGAACACGAACTCCTTGATGGAGGACACGCCCATGATGTAGAGCACGACCAGGGTGATGAGGGTGGTGATGGTGGTGTTGACGGTGCGGGAGAAGGTCTGCGCGACCGACGCGCCCACCAGATCCGCGTGGGTGCCGGTCTTGTAGGCCAGCAGCTTTTTGTTCTCGCGGATGCGGTCGAAGATGATGATGGTGTTGTTGATCGAGTAGCCGATGATGGTCAGCAGCGCCGCGATGAACGAGGTATTGACCTGATACGCGCCGCGCGCGAACGTCATGAAGGCGCACATGATCAGGATGTCGTGCGCCAGGGCCAGGAGAGCCGCCAGGCCGCTGGTGAAGTCGAACCGGATGGCGATGTAGATCAGCAGGCAGACGAACACGATCAGGCAGGCCTTGACGGCGTTGC
>CAKUFB010000377.1 GCA_934647145.1 uncultured Clostridia bacterium | reverse complement strand
GGGATATACTATTGTGTGAGGAGTCTTTCACCTTGAATATTGTCAGAGAAGACCTGAGAAACATCGCCATCATCGCCCACGTCGACCATGGCAAGACCACACTGGTGGACGAAATGCTCAAGCAGGGCGGCGTGTTCCGCGAGAACCAGCAGGTGGCCGAGCGCGTCATGGACTCGAACGACCTGGAGCGTGAGCGCGGCATCACCATCCTTTCCAAGAACACCGCCGTGCACTACAAGGGCGTGAAGATCAACATCGTCGACACCCCCGGCCACGCGGACTTCTCCGGCGAGGTGGAGCGCGTGCTGAAGATGGTCGGCGGCGTGCTTCTGCTGGTCGACTCCTTTGAAGGCCCGATGCCGCAGACCCGCTTCGTGCTGAAAAAGGCGCTGGAGCTGTCCCTGCCGGTGGTCATCGTGGTCAATAAGATGGACCGCCCGGACGCGCGCTGCGACGAGGTGGTGGACGAGACGCTGGAGCTGCTGCTCGACCTGAACGCCACCGACGAGCAGCTGGACAGCCCGATCGTGTTCGCCTCCGGCCGCGACGGCACCGCCACGCTGGACTGGAAGCAGCCGGGCACTGACCTTCGTCCCCTGTTCGACATCATTCTTGAGCACATTCCCGCGCCCCAGGGCGATCCGGAGGGCGACCTGCAGATGCTGGTCTCCACGATCGACTACAACGATTACGTGGGCCGCATCGGCGTGGGCCGCATCGAGCGCGGCACGATCAAGGCGGGCGACATGGCCGTGCGCTGCTCCTATCACGACGACGTGGTCAGCGCGCCGACCCGCCTGTCCGGCCTGTTCGCCTTCGACGGCCTGAAGCGCGTGCCGGTTGAAAGCGCCAGGGTGGGCGACATCGTGGCCATCACCGGCTTTGAAAACATCATGATCGGCGACACGCTGTGTGTGCCCAGCCATGTCGAGCCGCTGCCCTTCGTCAAGATCGACGAGCCCACCGTGTCCATGACCTTCTGCGTCAACGACAGCCCGTTCGCCGGCACCGAGGGTCAGTTCGTCACCTCCCGCCACCTGCGCGCCCGCCTGTTCAAGGAAATGCAGACCGACGTGTCGCTGCGCGTGGAGGATACCGAGACCACCGACGCGTTCCGCGTATCCGGCCGGGGCGAGCTGCACCTGTCCATACTGATCGAGACCATGCGCCGCCAGGGCTACGAGTTCCAGGTGACCAAGCCCGTGGTGCTGTTCAAGACCATCGACGGGCAGAAATGCGAGCCCATGGAGAAGCTGATCTGCGATGTGCCCAGCGAATACGCCGGCAGCGTCATTGAGAAGATCGGCCGCCGCCGCGGCCTGCTGATCTCGATGAACGGCGTCGACCGGGTGCGCCTGGAATTCAGCGTGCCCTCCCGCGGCCTGTTCGGCTATCGCAGCGAGTTCATGACCGACACCCGCGGCGAAGGCGTTATGAACGCCATCTTCGACAGCTATGAGCCCTACAAGGGCGATATTCCCACCCGCGTCAACGGCTCCCTGGTCGCCTTTGAGACCGGCGAGACCACCAGCTACGCCATGTTCGACATCCAGGAGCGCGGACTGCTGTTCCTGTGGCCGGGCACGAAGGTGTACACCGGCATGGTGGTGGGACGCAGCTCGCGCCCGGGCGACATCGACGTCAACGTCTGCAAAAAGAAGCACCTGACCTCGATCCGCAACGCCGCCGGCGCAGAGGAAGCGCTCAAGATCACCAACGTGCGCATTCCCACGCTGGAGGAGGCGCTCGAGTTCATCGCGGAGGACGAGCTGGTCGAGATCACGCCCAAATCCATCCGCATGCGCAAGAAGATCCTGAACGTGGAAACCCGCAAGAAGCTGGCTTCCCGCGCCTCCAAGTAAAGACCGCGTTCCTTTCCCGATGATTCGCGTCATCGGGATTCTTCATAAACGGAGGATGCGCCGTGAAAAAATACAACGTGATCGGCGTGCTGTCGCCGGAGAAAAACGAGTGGCTGATGTGCCTGCGGGCGAAGGAGCCGTATAAGGGGCTGTACAACCTGGTCGGCGGCAAGGTCGAGCCGGGCGAGACCGGAGAAGAGGCCGCCTACCGCGAGCTGGCCGAGGAGACCGGGATCGGCAGGGCGCAGATCGAGCTGACGCACGTCATCGATTTCACGTATTACCTGGACGATATCCTGCTCGAATTCTGGGCGGGCAGGCTGAAGGAGCCGGCCGCGCTGCGCGAGGAAAAGAACCCGCTGCGCTGGTTCCCGCTCACCGAGGATTTCTTCGACGCGAGCCGCTTCGCCGGAAACGGCAACATCGGACACATGCTGCTTCAGCTTCGCGCGGCGGGCATGGCGTAAGTGAAAACGCACGGCAGGCCGCCTGAAACTGAATGAGCCCGGACGACGGCAGAAAGCCTGCCGCACAGAGGAATTTATGCACATCACGCAACTGACCGTCAAGGACTTCCGCAACTACGCGGAGGCGACCCTCTGCCCCTGCGAGGGGATCA
>CAKUFB010000376.1 GCA_934647145.1 uncultured Clostridia bacterium | reverse complement strand
CATGAAGCAGCAGCAGTATTTCAGATACGAACAGGGCTATCGGGACATACCGACAGATCTGCTGATCGCCCTGGCGGACTACTACGGCGTATCCACCGATTATATTCTCGGCCGCACGGACACGCCGGCCCCCTGCCCGCCTAAAAAGGCGCCCGCTCCATCAAACGGGGACAGGTAAGGCAGGAAACCGGCGCGGCGGCGGCGAAATACATAAAAATAGCAAATGAAAAATACAACCGGAGGCTTCAGCATGCGCAGAAAATACGACGTGGCCGCCTATATCTGGCCGGCCTATACAGGAAAGGAACCCAGAACCCGCATCTTCTGGCCGGAGGGCGTCGGCGAATGGCAGACCGTCCGCGGCTTTAACCGCGCCTATCCGCACTCCACCTGGCCGCGCAGGCCGCTGTGGGGCTATCAGGACGAGGCCGACCCGCGCGTCATGGAGCACCAGATCGCCGAGGCGACCTCGCACGGCGTGAACGTGTTCATCTACGACTGGTACTGGTACGACCGCCGCCCCTTCCTGGAGCAGTGCCTGAACGAGGGCTTCCTGGGCGCGGAAAACCACAATCAGATGAAGTTCTACCTCATGTGGGCCAACCACGACGCGCTCTCCCTGTGGGACAGGCGCACCAGCGCGGACGGCACGCTGATCTGGTACGGCTCGCAGCCCCGCGGCGAGTTCGAGCGCGCCACCCGCCGCATGATCGACCGGTACTTCCGCCTGCCCTGCTATTACACCATCGACGGCAAGCCCGTGCTGATGATCTACGACGTGCCCAACCTGGTCAAGGGCCTGGGCGGGCTGGAGGCGACCAGGGACGCGCTTTGCTGGCTGCGCGAGGAGTGCGTGCGCGCGGGACTGCCCGGCCTGCACCTGCAGTTCGCCATGTGGAGCGAGGCCGCGCTCAACTTAAGCGGCGTGGACAACGGCCGCGATCTGCCCGCCTCGCGCTACGGCAGCCTGGGCTTCGACAGCTGCACACACTATCAGTTCGTACACTTTGCCCACGTCGACCAGCCCTACACGCAGGTCTTTTCAGAGGTGCAGGCCGAATGGGCGCATCTGGACGAAACGCTGCCCTTCCCCTACTTCCCGCACGTGAGCATGGGCTGGGACAACAACCCGCGCTTTCAGACCTTCCGTCCGGGCGTGATGCGCGACTGCACCCCCGATGCGATCGAGGCGGCGCTGCGCGCGGCGCGTGAGTACGTCGATGCGCACACCGGACAGCCCCCGCTCGTCACCCTGAACAGCTGGAACGAGTGGACGGAAACCAGCTTCCTGCAGCCCGACGACCGGTATGGCTACGGCTATCTGGACGCGGTCAAACGCGTGTTCCTCGAGGGCAAATAGCCTCAAAACCACTTCGGACAGTCTCCGCATCGGGAGGCTGTCCTTTTTTACCCGAATGTTTGGTCTCTGCACCAGTCAATCTATCCAGTTTTCTTCCTGTTTATTGCGCAGTTATTCATATTTCTCACAAATAATTTTCTCGCCGTATTGACTTCACACATTTTCCATATTATACTATCTCTGATAATATTTTATTAGGAGGTCACTGTGATGAAGAAAATCCTATCCCTGCTGCTGACGCTCTGCCTGCTGGCGCTGCTCTGCGTCCCCGCCCTGGCCGACGAAGAGTGCCCGCATACGAACCTCGACACCCGCCAGTGGCTGAATCAGGACGAGTCCACCATTCTCCCCTTCGACGAGAAGACCCATTCCGTCACCGGGCCGGTTTATGAACTTGTCTCATGCGACGACTGCGGTCTCGTCATTTCAAAGACAAAGGTTCGCGTAGATACTCAGTACATTGAGCACTGTTTTGTCAACGGCGTATGCGAAGTCTGCGGCGCCAAGTCCACCTGCAAGCATCCCGCAACCGACTTCTACACGGAAATGGGCGAAGACGGTGTGGTGACCGAGCGCACCGAGACGACTCATACCCGGAAGGGAACCGTCACCAAGGTGACCTACTGCGCCGAATGCCGCGAACAGCTTTCCGTAGAAACCTTCGAAGACTCCATCACTGAGCAGCACTTTTTCCGCAACGGCGCATGCAATGTCTGCGGCTATTCCAGCAGCTGCAAGCACGAGCATACTACCCGCACCATCTCCCGGTCGACCGGTACCGGCACGCGCTTCAAGATCGTCTCCTACACTGCGACTACCCACACCGCCCTGTGCGACCGAGAAGAGGAAATCTGGTGCGATGACTGCGGCGAATGCCTTTCCAGAAAGAGTTATGGCTACGGCGAACTGACCGGCGGCCATGAAACGACCGACGGTGTTTGCGAAATCTGCGGCTACAAGATGGGCGACCCGATCCCGACCGCCACGCCCGAACCGACCGCCACGCCCGAACCCACTCCCACCGTGAAGCCCACCGACGCGCCCACCCAGGCTCCGACGACCGCGCCCACCGAAAAGCCCACTGCGAAGCCCGGCAAGGCCGACGTGCCCAAGACCGGCGAGCGCTCCTT
>CAKUFB010000375.1 GCA_934647145.1 uncultured Clostridia bacterium | reverse complement strand
GAGCCCTCCAGCTCGCGGATGTTGGACTCGGTCTGCTCGGCGATGAAGTGCAGCACGTCGTCGTCGACCAGTATGTGCTCGAGCTCGGCCTTTTTGCGCAGGATGGCGATGCGGGTCTCGTAGTCGGGCCGGCCGATGTCGGCGATCAGGCCCCACTCAAAGCGCGACCTCAGCCGCTCCTCCAGCGTGGGAATTTCCTTGGGCGGGCGGTCGGAGGAAATGACGATCTGCTTGCCGCCCGAGTGCAGCTCGTTGAAGGTATGGAAGAATTCCTCCTGCGTGGCGGTTTTGCCGGCGATGAACTGAATGTCGTCGACCATCAGCACGTCCACGTTGCGCAGCTTGTCGCGGAATTCCTGGTTGGTCTTTTTGGCGATGGCGGAAATCAGCTGGTTGGTGAAGTTCTCCGAGGTGATGTACATGACCTTGGAGGAGGGATTGTTGTCCAGGATGTAGTGGCCGATGGCGTGCATCAGGTGCGTCTTGCCCAGCCCCACGCCGCCGTACAGAAACAGCGGGTTGTACGCGTCGGCGGGCAGCTCGGCCACCGCCAGAGAGGCGGCGTGCGCGAAGCGGTTGGACGTGCCCACGACGAAGGTGTCGAAGGTATACTTCGGGTTGAGCGAGGACTCGAACGCCTGCGTGGGCGCGGCCGGGGCGTTTTTGGGCGCGGGAACGGGCAGGGGGTCGCCCGGGGCGACGAAATCAATCTGATACTCCTTGCCGTAGCACAGCATCACCGCGTTTTTCAGCGTCAGGTAATGCCGGCTGCGCAGCACGTTGATCACGAAACGATCCTGCGCCTCGAACACGATCCGGTCGTCGCCGACATAGATCGGCTTGAGCGGCTTGAACCAGGTCAGGTATTTATAATCGTCCGTTTCGCTTCGCAGCATGTCCAGCGTCTTTTCCCAGGCGGCAGCGTTCGTATCCATCTGATTCCTCCACAGTAAAAACGGCGCGAGGCCGTTGAATGACAAAAAGAAGACTTATCCACAGTGTTTTCCACATGATGTGGAAAAGTTCCGCGCCCATTGGGGATAAGTGCGAGAATAATAATATCAGAAATTCAGCGGTAAATCAAGAGCCTTGCGGGAAATCCGGGCAAAAAAAGGGCGAAAATGTTTCGGCGGTTTTTGGATTTGATTTTTGCCGTGATTTGCATCCGAAACAAATATCGCTTCCTTATTATAAGTGAGGCCGTTTAGGAGGCGGCTTTTTGGGGGATTCGCCCCAAAAGAAAACCGGTGGACAGCCTGTTGAAATTCTGTGCAGCGATTGCAATTAGGCGGTGGAAAAGGTATAATAGAGCGCAGACAACAAACCATTCAGGAGGTTTTTCCATATGAAACTGGGCGTCGTCGGACTGCCGAACGTCGGCAAGAGCACACTGTTTAACGCGATCACCTGCGCGGGCGCGCAGGCGGCGAACTACCCCTTCTGCACGATCGAGCCGAATACCGGCGTGGTGGCCGTGCCCGACAGGCGGCTGGACGTGCTGGCCGAAATGTATCATCCCGAAAAGTATACTCCCGCCACGATCGAGTTCGTGGACATCGCCGGCCTGGTCAAGGGCGCGAGCCGCGGCGAGGGCCTGGGCAATAAGTTCCTGTCGCATATCCGCGAGGTGGACGCCATCGTACACGTCGTGCGCTGCTTTGAGGACGACAACGTGATTCATGTGGACGGCAGCGTCGATCCGGCGCGGGACATCGACACCATTCAGACCGAGCTGATCCTGGCCGACATCGAGACCGCGGGCAAGCGCGCGGACAGGGCCGGCCACCTGCTGCGAAATGGCGACAAGAAGCAGGAGCTTGAGGTGCGCGCGGGCGAAAAGCTTTTGGCGCACATGAACGAGGGCAAACCGGCCCGCACCTGCCCTCTGACCGACGAGGAGCGCGAGGTGGTGAACGACTGGTTCCTGCTGAGCATGAAGCCGGTCATCTACGCCGCCAACATCGCCGAGGAAGATGTGGGAAGGGACGAAAGCGAGCTGCCGCTGGTGGGGGAGGTTCGGAAAATCGCCGACGCCGAGGGCTCGCAGGTCATGGTCATCGCGGCCAAGGTGGAGGAGGAAATCGCCCAGCTCGACCCCGAGGAAAAGAAGATGTTCCTTGAGGAAATGGGCATCGGCCAGAGCGGCCTGGATCGCCTGGTGCAGGCCTCCTACCGTCTGCTGGGTCTGATCAGCTACCTCACCGCCGGGCCCAAGGAGGTGCGCGCCTGGACCATCGTCAACGGCACCAAGGCGCCGCAGGCCGCGGGCAAGATCCATACCGACTTCGAGAAGGGCTTCATCCGCGCCGAAATCGTCGCCTACGACGATCTGGTGCGCGAGGGCAGCATGGCTCAGTGCAAGGAAAAGGGACTGGTGCGCTCCGAGGGCAAGGATTACGTCATGAAGGACGGCGACGTGACGCTGTTCCGGTTCAACGTGTAAGTTTTTCGGGGCAGGCATGTCGGAAGCCGTGTTCAGGAGGAACAGGCC
>CAKUFB010000374.1 GCA_934647145.1 uncultured Clostridia bacterium | reverse complement strand
GGGAATCCTGCGGATTCGCAGAATTCGGGAACTCCAATGTATGGTTCCCGAATTCGTCGACAGGATGCGCGGCAGCAGGTGGAACCGGGCCCTGCCCGGTGGGGGTCTGGGGGAGCGCGAAGCGATAGCGGAGCCTCCCCCAGCCAGACCGAGTCGGCAATGCCGACTAGAGTTTTCCGGAAATTCCGGAAAACCGAAGAAATCAGCCGCTCCAATGTATGGCGGCTGGTTTCGTGTTCTATCCGGCGGCAGCAAGTGGGGGCAGGCACTGCCTGCCCGGGGCGGTTCGCGCTGTCCCCGTTTGGAAAACAAGTCGTATACGCAAAGCGTTCGGAAGGCGCTTTCCTGCAGGGGGTGGCTTCCGAACGCTTTTTGGAACAGCCCTTCAGCCGCGGCGCGCCTCGACCGTCTTCTCGATCAGGCTGCGGAGTACCGGCTCAAGCGCCTCCGCCCACCGGCGGCAGCCCTCCCCATCCGGATGACCGCCGTAGCGCGCACGCCAGGGCTCCTGGGCGCTGAGCCGCAGCACGGGCGCCACGTCGAACAGCGCGTCCGCCTGCTTAGACAGCGTCCCTCGAATCCAGTCGTTGATCTGCGCCCACTCCACGCGGCGCACTGCGTCGTAGTCGAAGGGCGGGATGGTCTGCACGAGCACCCGCGCGCCGGCCTGGCGAAGCTGGGTCACGATGGTCTGAAGGCTGCGCTCGATGTCCTCAACCCGCGGCTCGGGCCGCTGGAACAGGTCGTTCACGCCCGCGCACAGCACCACCAGGTCGTTTCGCTTCGCCCGCTCCAGCCAGTCGCCGCACGCGGCCGCGTCGTGCGCCCGCGCGTAGCCCAGGCCCAGGTTCCAGAACGCGCATTCCTCGCCCAGACGCTCGGAAACCACCGCGCTCCAGTGCTCGTAGCGGTTCATGCGGGTGCCGCAGCCCTGCGTGATCGAGTCGCCCAGGAAGCCCACGCGCAGCCTGACCGGCCTGTCGCAGCCGATCATCTGGGCAAAGAGCGTGTTCACGCTGCGCGTCCAGCCCGCCTCGCCCCTGACAAAGCAGGGCAGCAGCGTTTCCGGGTGGCAGGGAACGCGCGGGCCGGATACGGTGGTCTCCAGGCAAAGATAGTCGCCCTTTTCGGCGCGCAGGCGCACCGGATCGCTCGCAAAGCGTTCGCCCGGGGCGACATGCTTTTCAGGTTCCCCGTCAAAGGTCAGCGGCGTCATCCACTCAGGCTCGTCAAAGCCGTCGATTTCCGCGCGCTTCGTCACGCCTATGCGCGCCGCGCGCAGCGTCCAGCCGCCCAGGGTCTGATTGACCCGGCTGTGTGAGCCGTCGGCAAAGGTGGTATCCATCGCGTCGCCGAAAAGCAGACTGCAGCGGTCATCGCCGCCCGCGAACAGGCGATAAAACACCCGCCCGGTAACCTCCTTTTCGCCGCATTCAAACCAGCTCTGATTGCCGCTGCCCGCCAGCGTATTGGAATGGAAGGTCTCAAACCAGGTCTTCCACTGCGTCTCCGTCTTCATCCGTATACTCCCCCTGTATTGATGTGCGCCTGCATTGTAGCATGCGAAATCGCCCGCGTCAAGCCGACTTTACCGATCTGGCCGAAAGACCGTACGAAAAAGTGAAAAATGCGCCGAAGGATTAAGTTGCCCTTGCCAGGCCGGACGTTTTGTTGTATAATAGACGTACAACATGTAGGGAGGCTAAAACCATGATTCAGACGATTATTGGGCATAAAGGAAGCGGTAAGACGATCAAATTGCTCCAGCTGGCAAACGAAGCGCTGAGCACCGAAGCGGGCAACGTGTTTTATATTGACAACAGCAATAAGCACATGTACGACCTGCAGCGCGGTATTCGCTTCGTCAACGCCAAGGATTTCGACATCAAGTCGCTGAATGGTTTTTACGGCCTGCTTTGCGGTATGATGGCTGCCAACTTCGACATCACGCTGGTCGTCGTGGACGGCTTCATGTCCACCGTCAACGCCACCAACGCCACCATATCTGAGCTTGAGCCCTTCTTCGCCCGCCTTGAGGCGCTGTGCGACAGCCACGGCGTGCGCCTGGTCATCGGTATCAGCGGCGAGCCCAACGAAATGCCCGAGTTCGTCACCCGCTACGCCATCTAGCGGTCGGCAGGGCCGACTCCGGGCAGTGCCCGGTTCCACCTGCTGCCGGCAGGCCGAGCCTGCACCCACTTGCTGCCGGTCGGCAGGGCCGACAGCCACCTGCTGCCGGCAGGCCGAGCCTGCACCCGGTTGCTACCGCGCATCCTCTCGACGACCCTGAGCGCCATAAATTGAAGCGCTCAGGGTCTACGGATTTTCAGAGGTTCTCTGAAAATCACGGGTCGGCGCTGCCGACACGATCTGGCTGGGGGAGGCTCCGCTATCGCTTTGCGCTCCCCCAGACCCCCACCGAAGTTTGTCCGGCAGGCAGTGCCTGCACCCGGTTGCTACTGCGCATCCTCTCGACAACCCTGAGCGCCATAAATTGAAGCGCTCAGGGTCTACGGATTTTCAGAGGTTCTCTGAAAATCACGG
>CAKUFB010000373.1 GCA_934647145.1 uncultured Clostridia bacterium | reverse complement strand
GGCAGCTGGCCGAATACCGCCCGGTGAACGAGCAGGAGGCCTGCGACCGGGCGCTGATGCTGCGCTTTCTCGAGGAGGGCGAGCGGCCCTTCGAACGGGCGAACCGCACGGCGCACTTCACCGCCTCGGCCTGGGTCACGAACGCGCGGCGCGACCGCGTGCTGATGATCTGGCACAACATTTTCCGCTCCTGGGCCTGGACGGGCGGCCACGCGGACGGCGAAACCGACCTGTGCGCGGTGGCGCGGCGGGAGGTCTGCGAGGAGAGCGGCCTGGTCGGACTGCGCGCGCTCTCGAGCGCGCCGATCTCGCTGGAGATCCTGACCGTGAACGGCCACGAAAAGCGAGGCGTGTATGTGCCCTCGCACCTGCACTATAACGTCGCCTACCTGTTCGAGGCGGACGACGGCCTGCCCCTTCGCGCCAAGCCGGACGAAAACAGCGGCGCGAGGTGGTTTGCGCCCGAGGAGGCGATCGCCGCCTGCACCGAGCCCTGGATGGCGCGGCGAATCTACGAAAAGCTCAACCGCCGCCTGACTGAATACACGAAATGAGGGAAAAAAGTATGGAGACACCGACCGTTGAGAAGCTGAAATTCGAGACAATGCAGTACGTGATTCGCAGGCCGCGCGGCTTCGACCCGGCGAAAAGGTATCCCTGCATCCTGTTTCTGCATGGCTCCGGCACGCGGGGAACCGACCTTGGCCTGCTGCTGGGCAATCCGTTTTTCACCGCGCTCGACCGCATGGAAGACTTTCCGTTCGTCGTCATCGCGCCGCAGTGCCACGAGTACACCTGGCTCGACCTGTTCGAGCAGCTGAGCCGCCTGGCGAAGTTCGCGCGCGAGCTGCCCTATGTGGACGCGGATCGCTTTTACTGCCTGGGAACCAGCATGGGCGGCTACGGCACATGGTTGCTGGCCGAGTCGCACCCGGAGCTGTTCGCGGCGATCGTGCCCATCTGCGGCGGCGGCGTCTGCTGGAGCGCCAGTCAGCTCAAAAACGTGCCGGTCTGGGCGTTTCACTGCCAGGGCGACCCGGTGGTCATGCTCAGCGAGAGCGAGCACATGGTCGAGTGGACCAACCGCTTCGGCGGCAGCGCGCGCCTGACCGTGTATCCCGAGGACAGCCACAACGCCTGGGACGCGACCTACTCAAACCCCGAGGTGTTCGCCTGGCTGCTCTCCCACAAAAACGCGCAAGCCGACGCGCCCGAGCGGAGGCTTGAGGACTCAAAGCGGTTCGGCTGAGCGTCGCGCAAACTTCATCCGGCGTTCGATTGACGGCGGCTTTCTGTTCGGTTATAATGGCATGGAATGCTGCCTGAAGGGAGAGAGCGCCTGTGCAGTCCTCGCGAATGAACCTGCTGCTGCTGTTCAGCCGCATTGCGCTCGCGCCGGATGAGCAGGCGCTGACCGTTTCCCAGTGGTGGAAGCTGCCGCTCCTGCGCGAGGAAATCAGCCGCGTTCACCTGTACTCCCCCGCGCAGCTGTGCGAGCGCTTCGGCTTCAGCCTTGGCCTGAAAATGGTGCGCCTGCTCAACCGCGCGGAGACGGTGCTCACCGAGCTGACGCGGTATGCGGCCGACGGCATTTACTCCCTGGTGCGGGGCGACAAGAGCTATCCCGCCGCCATGGCGCAGGCGCTGGGCGAGGGCAGTCAGGGCGCGCCGCTGGTGTTTCTGGCCTGCGGGGAGTCCGCAATCCTTCGCCAGGCCGCGCTGGGCGTGACCGGCAGCCGCGAGCCGGATGCGGACATGCGGCGGTTTGCCGCCGAGGCGGGCAGGGCCTGCGCCGAGCAGGGGCTTGTGCTGTGCGAAGGCGGCGCGCGGGGCGTCGACACGCTGTGCGAATACGCGGCGCTGGGCGCAGGCGGAAGCTGCGTGTGCTTCCCGGCGGTGGGACTGCTGGCCCGGCTGGCGCATCCGTCGGTCGAGCGCGCGGTCGACGAGGGGCGGCTGCTGCTGCTCTCGAACGCGCTGCCTGAGGAGGGCTTTGCCACCTATCGCGCCCTGGCCCGCAATCACTATATTGCCGCGCACGCCGGAAGGCTGCTGGCGATCGGCGCGCGCGACGGGATCGGCGGCACCTGGCGCTGCGCAAGCGACGCGCTCGAGCACGGCTGGGCGCGGGTCTTTCCCCGCGGCGGCGCGGGCGAGGCGGCGCTGTTTGCGCGGGGCGGCCAGGCGGGCGACGTATTCGCCGAGCAGCAGCCGGTCAGGGTATAGCCGCCGCAGTTCGTCAGCGGACAAGCTTCCCTGAAAGGTCTGTAAATGCACAAAGCTCTGTATAGAACCACACGCCAGCAGCGCTGGCGTACATAAGCCCGGGGAATCATCTTCCCCGGGTCAGACTGTCAAAAAACCCCAGAGAGCTCGAGAGGGTCGCAACCCTCTCGAATTTTCAATCGTGCCCAGCGGCATGTACGGTGGGCACGGGGCGATTTTTGCGCCGGAAAATCCCATTTTCCAGAGAAAAAATCGTTTCTTTGCAGGCTCCGCGCCCGAAAAATCTTCGATTTTTAGCGGAGACTGGTGAGGGTGGCAGTGGCGGGGGAGCTTGCTT
>CAKUFB010000372.1 GCA_934647145.1 uncultured Clostridia bacterium | reverse complement strand
ACGCCGCTGGGCGCGATTGAAAGTTCGAGAGGGTTGCGACCCTCTCGAGCTCTCCGGGGGTTTTTCGACAGTCTGAGCGATTCCCTATGGGGAATCGCATAATACGGGCGGCTGCGGCCGCCCGGGCAGGCTGAGCCGGCAGGGCCGACGGCCACTGGCTGCCGCGTATCCTATCGACGACTGTCGGCCGCCATATACTGAAGCGGCCAAAGTCTCCGGCTTTCCAGAATTCTCTGGAAAACGTCTGTCGGCATTGCCTCCACAGGCTTGCCCGCAGAATGACCAAGGCGTTCGCAGAAACATTCCTCTGATCTGCTAAAATAAGGAGAGAAACGACATGGAAGTACGCACCCGTTTTGCGCCCAGCCCGACCGGCTACATGCACCTGGGCAACCTGCGCACGGCGCTTTACACCTACCTGTACGCCCGGCGGATGGGCGGCAAGTTCATTCTGCGCATTGAGGACACCGACCAGGAGCGCGAGGTGCCCGGCGCGGTGGACGTGATCTATAAATCCCTGAAGACTGCCGGACTGACCCACGACGAAGGCCCGGACGTGGGCGGCCCCTGCGCGCCCTACGTGCAGTCCGAGCGGCGCGGCATGTACCTGCCCTACGCCAAACAGCTGATCGAGTCCGGCCACGCATACTACTGCTTCTGCACGAAGGAGCGCCTGGACGAGGAGCGCGCCAGGGCCGAGGCCAGGGGCGAGACCTTCAAGTATGACAAGCACTGCCTGCGCCTGTCCAGGGAAGAGGTCGAGCGCCGTCTGGCCGCGGGCGAGCCCTACGTCATCCGCCAGAACGTGCCCACCGAGGGCAAGGCCAGCTTCGACGACGTGATCTACGGCCACGTCGAGGTGGACTGCGACACGCTGGACGACAACGTGCTCATCAAGGCGGACGGCCTGCCCACCTACAACTTCGCCAACGTCATCGACGACCACACCATGGGTATCACCCACGTCATGCGCGGCAACGAGTACCTGTCCTCCGCGCCCAAGTACAACCTGCTCTACGAGGCCTTCGGCTGGACGCCGCCCATGTACGTGCACCTGACCCCGGTCATGTGCCGCGACTTCCAGAAGGACAAGGACGGAAACTATGTGCTGGACGAGCACGGCGAGCGCATCGAGATCACCCGCAAGATGTCCAAGCGCAAGGGCGACCCCTCCTTCGAGGATCTGCTCGAGCAGGGCTACCTGGTGGACGCGGTCATCAACTACATGGTGCTGCTGGGCTGGAGTCCCCGCGGCGAGCGCGAGTTCTTCACCCTCAAGGAGCTGGAGGAGAGCTTTGACCTGGAGGGCCTGAGCAAGTCCCCGGCCATCTTCGACGTGAACAAGCTCAACTGGTTCAACGCCGAGTACATCCGCAAGCTCACCCCCGAGCAGTTCCACGAGAAGGCGCTGCCCTGGCTTGAAAAGGCGCTGGACGTGTCCAAATTCGACACCCGCCGCCTGACCGAGCTGCTGCAGAACCGCACCGAGGTGCTCAACCAGATCCCGGGCATGGTGGATTTCCTGGCCGAGCTGCCCGCCTTCGAGAACGACCTGTACCTCAACAAGAAGCAGAAGAGTACCCTCGAAAGCTCCGCCGCCGCGCTCGAGGCCATGAAGCCGGTGCTCGAGGGCGTTTCCGAGTGGACGGAGCAGAGCCTGCACGACACGCTCATGGCCGCCATCGCGCAGTCCGGCATGAAGACCGGCCAGGTGCTCTGGCCGCTGCGCATCGCCATCTCCGGCAAGTCCTCCACCCCCGGCGGCGCGTTTGAAATCGCCTATCTGCTGGGCAGGGACGAGACCCTGCGCCGCCTGAACGCCTCCCTCGCCCGCCTCAAGGGCTGAGAGCAGGCCGGCCATTCCCCGCAGGTTCAGCGCGGCTGAGCCTGCGGTTTTTCTCTGCGCCGGAAGGAAGCGAGCCTTCCCGCGTCGAATACACCGGTACAGTCGGAGCAGCGAAGGGAGGCGGGCGCGTGGCGCAGCGAATCAACGTGCGGGCAGTGGCGGAGTTTTACTGCGAGGGCGGCGACCTGTCGCGCGAGAGCGACCTGTACGCGCGCATGCAGGAGGGTTCCCGCGCCCACCGCGCCCTGCAGAGCCTCTACCCGGACGACTACCGCGCCGAGGTTCCGGTCAGCCGCACGGTCGAATGCCTGGGGATCGAGTTCGCGCTCTACGGCCGGGTGGACGGCCTGTGGCGGCGCGGAGACGAGCCGGTGATCGAGGAGATCAAGTCCACCCTGGGCGAGGTCGACGCGCTGACCGGCGACGAGTACCCCGCCCACTGGGCGCAGGCGCAGCTCTACGCGGCCATCCTCTGCCACCAGGAGCAGGCGGCCGGCGCGTGGGTGCGCCTGATCTACTGCCGCGCGGGCACGATGCAGACCACCTGCTTCGAGCGGCACTACGCCGCGGACGAGCTGGAAAGCCTGCTGCAGACCTGCCTTGAGCCGCTGGCCCGCTGGACGGGCGCGCTGAACGCTCATCGCGAGGCACGGCTGCCCACCCTGCGCGCGCTGGCCTTCCCCTACGACGGCTTCCGCGCCGGGCAGCGCGAGATGGCCGCCAACGTCTACGTCGCCCTGCGCGACAAAAAGCGCCTGCTCTGTCAGGCCCCGACCGGCATCGGCAAGACGGTCGCCTC
>CAKUFB010000371.1 GCA_934647145.1 uncultured Clostridia bacterium | reverse complement strand
GCCGGTGCTCGACCGGCCTGATGCGGGCGATGCCGCGCGCGATTTCGGGCATGCTCATGCCCAGCTTTTCGGCGCAGCAGGCCGCGAGGACGATGTTCTGGATATTGTGCCGCCCCAGCAGGCGCGTCGTACACTTGACCGTTTCGCCGAAGGCGTTTCGCAGGATGAACTGCGAGCCGGACGGGCCGACCGTCATGTCGTCGGCGCGCATGTCGAGGTTGGCGCCCTGAAGCCCGGCGGCGAACTTTTTGCACTTCGCCCGGTCGTACAGCCTGCTCACCCAGCCGCCGTCCATCGAGAAGAAGGCCATGCCGTTTGCCTCGGTCACGCCCTCGATCAGCTCGAACTTGGTGTTTGCGACCGTTTCGACGTCGTGGAAGGTCTCCAGGTGCTGCGCGCCGACGCTGGTCAGCAGGCCGACCGTCGGGTGCACCAGATCGACAAGCTCCCGGATGTCGCCCACGTGGCGCGCGCCCATCTCGGCCAGAAAGATCTGATGCGTGTTGTCCAGCTGCTCGCGGATGACGCGGGTCAGACCCATCGGCGTGTTGAAGCTGGCGGGCGTGGCCAGCACGCGGAACTTTTCGGACAGGATCGCGGCCAGTATGAACTTGGTCGAGGTCTTGCCGTAGCTGCCGGTGATGCCGATTCTGATCAGGTCGCCGCGCTGCTTCAGGATGGCGCGGGCCTGCTTCTTGAAGCCCTCGTTGACGCGGTTCTCGATCGGCTGCATCAGGCAGCCCGCCGCCAGCGCCAGGTAGGGCACCGCGATAAACAGCGGGTAGGGCGGCACGCCCAGCGCCCACAGAATGAGCGAGCCGGCCAGGCAGATGACCGCCAGGCAGGCGTACAGCCGCTTCATGCGCGGGGTGAAGGCCATGGGCTTTTTCTGCTTCTGCTTATGCAGCCGCTGATCGAGCGCCCAGGCCAGCGCGGCGAAGGCGGCGAGCGTGATCAGCCGACCCACAAACAGGTCGGCCTTCTTGAAAATCAGCCAGCCCAGCAGCGACAGCAGGTAGTGCAGGATCAGCGCGCCCGCGCCGATGACGATCGTGCTGTCCGCCATGCGGCTGCCGTTGCGCCTGAGATAGCGCAGGTAGCCGTCCAGCTGATAGCTCTCCAGCTGCAGCATGTGCAGGTAAAACCGGGCCTCGCAGGCGCACACGAGCGCCACCACGACGGCGATGAATAAGTCCATGCGATCCCTCCGTTAACCCAAATACCGCTGGGAAATCACCCTGAAATCGGGGTACTGGTGCAGGTAGGCGAAGTGGTCGCCGCCATTTAAGACCACGAGACCCGCGTCCGGTATCTTCTTTTCCATGACCTGACCCATCCACAGCGGGGTGGCGGTATCGTTTTCGCCCCAGATGAGCAGCGTGGGAGCCTGAATCCTAGGCAGCACAGGCTCCAGATCCTGCGAAATGACCTGATTAAAGGTCTGGCGCATCGAGGGGGTCAGCGCGCGGTAGTCGGGCGAGCCGTAGCGCTGCACAAGGGATTCCTGGAGCGACGCGACCCGCTTCTCGCCCAGCAGCCTGCGGGCAAGGGAGCTGCCTGCCCATGCCTTCAGGCGCTTATAGCGGCGGGTGCGGGCGCTCAGCCTGCCGTCCCGCTTGGGCAGCAGGCCCGCGCAGCCGGTCAGCACCATTTTGCCCACCCGCTCGGGGCAGGTCGCGGCCAGAAGCAGCGCCACGCGGCCCCCGAAGGAGTGCGCCATGACGTCGGTCTTTTGGACGCCCAGCGCGTCCAGCAGCGCGAGCGTCGATCTCATGTAGTCGGTCACGTCCCAGGGCGTGTCCGGCTCGCTCGAGCGGCCGTGCCCCGGGAAGTCCACGACGAGTATGCGGTGTGCGCCCGAAAAGTCGCGGATGACCGGCAGCCAGCTCTCGCATTTGCCGCCCCAGCCGTGCAGCAAGAGCAGGTACTCCCCCATCTCGCCGTGCGTCTCGTAATATATCCTGGTCTTTCCATACTCAAAGATCATTGTCTTATCCTCCAAGGATATATTATACCGCACTTCGCGCCAAAATGGAATACCCCTGCCGCACTCTTTACGCACCAGGCAGGCAACGTTCGAGAGGCGGCTTTTCTGAGAAAAGCCCCTCTCGAGCTCTCCCGAAAAGCACTCTGATCCGCGTATGGTCAGGCAGGGTCGGCAGGCACTTCCCCGAATGCAGCGGCCAGCGCAGCAAACATTGGCTGCTGGTCGGCAGAGCCAACTGCCACTCACTGACGCCGGGCAGGCAGTGCCTGCACCCACTTGTTGCCGCCGGTCGGCGGGGCCGACTGCCACTTGCTGCCGCCGGTCGGCAGGGCCGACGGCCACCTGCTGCCGCGCATTCTATCGACGACTATCGGCCGCCATAAATTAGAGCGGCCGAAGTCTTCGGTTTTCCGGGATTCCCCGAAAAACTCATGTCGGCGCTGCCGACTCGGGCAGGCTGAGCCTGTACCCCACCGCCCGCGGCGCGAACACCTCCCTTTCAGGGGAGGCACGGTTGGACGCGTCAAGGCTCACCTGAAAGGAGAGCTGTCTCCGAAGGAGACTGAGGGGTACGGGCGGAAGGTCAGCCTTCCTCCAGCTCTCCGGTGAAGACGGTCGTGGCGGGGCCCGTCATATAGATATGCCCGTCGGCCTCGCGCC
>CAKUFB010000370.1 GCA_934647145.1 uncultured Clostridia bacterium | reverse complement strand
CGGGAACTTCAACTTATGGTTCCCGAATTCGTCGATAGAACCGGCGGCAGCAAGTGGCTGTCGGCCCTGCCGACCGGCAGCAGCAGGTGGCTGTCGGCCCTGCCGACCGGCAGCAAGTGACTCCGGGCACTGCCCGGCGGCGACAAGTGAAGGCCAGCACTGCTTGCAGGAGAGCAAGCAAACTTCGGTGGGGGTCTGGGGGAGCGCGGAGCCTCCCCCAGCTCGCGTCGTCAACGCCGGTAGCCACTTGCTGCCGCGCATCCTATCGTCAGGTTATGCGCTATTCAAGAGCCTCCCCAGTCAGCCGGGGTCGGCGGTGCCGATAGAAAATCCCCCGGAGAAATATCCGGGGGATTCGCAGAAATCAACCGCTCCAATTTATGGCGGTTGATTTCGTCGAAAGAACCCGCGGCAGCAAGTGGCTCCGGGCACTGCCCGGTTATTCGCGCCAGATGGTCACGCCGCGGCCCAGGAAGATGCGCACGCGCACCGTGCAGCCCTGATCGGGCGCGCTGGTGATGACCAGACCGCTTTGCGCGCCGTAGTAGGTCTTCAGGCGCTTGTTGACGCTGAAAATGCCGTAATTCTTTTCCAGCGCCTCGCGCGTCAGGCGGTCGGCCTTTTCCTGCTCCATGCCCGCGCCGTTGTCCTCGACGGTGTAGATCAGCGCCTCGCCCTCGCGGAAGGCGCGCACGCGAATCCATCCCTGCCGATCCGGCCGGCTCATCACGCCGTGCAGCACGGCGTTTTCGACCAGCGGCTGCAGAATCAGCTTGAGTACCGGCTGCATGCGCACCGCATCCTCCGCCTGCGCCGAGAACTCGATGCAGCCCCGGTAGCGGTAGTTCATGATGCGCATGTACTGCTCGACTTCCTCCAGCTCGCTGCCCACCGTGGTCAGCTCCTTGCCGTGGTTCAGGTTCAGGCGCAGGTAGCGAATCAGCGCCTCGACCAGCTCGCTGATCGCCTCGGTCTTCCCGCCCAGCGCGAGCCAGCGAATCACGTCCAGCGTGTTGTAGATAAAGTGCGGGTTGATCTGCTCGTACAGCGCGCGCATTTCGGCCTGCTGTGTCTGCTTTTGGAGCGCGCGCAGGCTCTCCAGCAGCTCCTCCGTGCGCACGGACATGGCGTTGACCTCTTCCTGCACGGTGGAGTACTCGTCGTGCCCCTCCACCGGCATGCAGCGGCCGAACTCGCCCGCCTCCATGCGTTTGAGCGCGTAGAGTATGTCCTTGAGCCGGCGGTTCATGCTGCCGGTATACCACAGCGCGAAGCCGATCGCAATCCCGGAGAGCGCCAGCGCCAGCATGAAGATGTTGTTTCGCAGCGTATGGCTCCGCCTCAGCAGCGCGTCCTGCGGCACCAGCATCACGATTTCCCACCCGGACGGATGCACCTTTCCGCGCACCAGGCGATAATTCCTGGTCAGACCCTCGGCGCGCTCCGTCGCAAGCAGCCGCCTCGCGTCCGCAAGCGCTTCCTCGTCGCCCGCGGCGTAGAATTCCTGCTCGCCCTGGCGCACCAGCACGCACGCGCCCTGAGCCAGGTTGGCGGCGTCCAGCGCCCCGAAGAGCGTTCCCGGCTCCAGGATGGCCAGCACATAGCCCTGATGCTCGTTGGCGGAGTAGATGTCCTTCATCTCGGCGCAGTAGACCAGGTTGCCCTTCACCCCGACGACCGCGCTCGAAAAGCTGTCCGGCGCAAACCATCGGCTGGTGACCGCGCTGATTTCCCGCTGAAACCCCTCCTCGGCGAGCAGGATCTCCTCCGGAAACAGGTCGAAATACGGACGGATAAAGGTCGCCTCGGCCTTCAGCGCGATGCGGATTCGCCCCGCGCCGGTCTGGGAGAGCATGGTCTCCTTGACGGCCTTGATTTCCTTATAATAGTCGTACTCGCCGCCCGCGGTCACCCTGTCGTGCATCAGATGCCTGAACACGAAGCAGAGGCGGGACTTGTTGCACGCCGTCTTGACGGTGCTTTCGACGTTTTCCACCCGGGCGGAGACGTTCATCGTCATCTGGCGCATGGCCTGCCTGTAGGCCTCGTCGCTCTGCTCGCCGGACAGCGCCGTCAGCGTCATGCTCGACAGCGCGCCCAGGGTCATCATCGGAATCAGGATCAGCAGCAGCGACGCGACGATCAGCTTCGTGCGCAGCGAGTAGTAGCTCATCCGTGTTTTCAGCCTGTGGATCATTTACACGCCCGACTTTCTGTATTCGTTGGGGGTCATGCCGGTCGCCTCGCGGAAGACGCGCACGAAGTAATCGGTGTCCTTATAGCCCACCTGGGAGCAGACGTCGGACACCTTGCAGCTCGACTGGCGCAGCAGCCGCCTGGCCTGCTCGACGCGCACGTCGGTCAGGTACTGGCGGATGGTGCGGCCGGTTTCGCGCTTGAACTGGCTCTGCAGGTAGTTGACCGAAACGTGCATGCGCTCGGCGAACTGCGGAATGGTGAGGTTGGTCATGTACTCGCGCTCGATGATCTGGCAGACCTGCTTGATGATGCGGGACATCTCGGTGCCGGCGGCGGCCATGGTGCAGGCCATTCCGCGCAGCGCCCGCGTGGTCAGCTCGCGCATCTCGCCCACCGTCTTCACCTTGGCGACCATGTCCAGCATCGAGCGGATTTCCAGCTGCGACTCGCCGGGCAGGGTCTGCTTGACCACGCCGATGGCCTTGGT
>CAKUFB010000369.1 GCA_934647145.1 uncultured Clostridia bacterium | reverse complement strand
GGGCGGGCTGGGGGAGGCTCCGCTTCGCTTCGCGCTCCCCCAGACCCCCACCGAAGTTTGAGCGCTTGCTGCCGCCGGTTCTATCGACGAATTCGGGAACCATAGATTGAAGTTCCCGAATTCTGCGTTCTCAAACCCCACCGCCTGCGCCGCGGGCACCTCTCCTTTCAGGGGAGGCACGGTCGGCGCAAGCAAGGCTCTCCTGAAAGGGGAGCTGTCGCCGAAGGCAACTGAGGGGTTGCGCAGTGCCTGCGAAACCTGAAAAGTACGCTCCCCGAAACGAGGAGCGTACTTTTCTTATTCAGCCAGAGGAATCACCTTGATCGCGCCGCCGGTGAGCCCGGTCTGGCGGGCGGTCAGCTCGAGGATGAGCGCCGCGTCGGCCTGGGTCAGCGAGTCGGTGCGCACGAGCACGTTCGCGGAATCCTGATGCACGCTGACCAGCACGGGGGCAAAGCCGCGCTTTTCGAGAATTTCCTCGAGGTCAGCCTCGATCTCGGCCCACTGCATCAGGTTCATCAGCCGCTCCTGCGCGCGGGCGCGAATGGCGGAGTCGGTCGCGGGGTCGGCCAGCAGCTCGCGCAGCTGAGCGCATTCCTGCGCGCGGAGCTGATCGCGGCTCAGGCGATACGGGTCGACGGTTTCGGCGGGGACTGCAGCCTGGGCGGCAGGCCGCGCTTCCTTTGGCAGACACAGCACGGCGCACACCAGCGCGAAGAGCAAAAGCGACAGCGCCGAAGCGCACGCCCTCCTGCGCGCTCGAAGATCCAGCCAGTTCATCGGCTTCCTCCTTCCATTTTGACCACCTGAATGCGGCTGTAGGGCACGCCGAGCAGCGCCTGCGCGGCCTGCTCGAGCGCCAGACGCACCCGCACGTCGTCCGCGCCCTCGCATACGATCACCACGCCCTCGGCCGACGGCTCCTGCTGCGGGGCGAAGGCGGAGACCTCCGCGCGGGCTTCCTCTCGAATCATCACGCGCACGCTGCCCGCCCCCTCAATGGCCGAGAGCACCCGCTCCAGGCGCATTTCAAGCTCCGTGCCGGCGGACGCCGGTTCGCTTTCCCGTTCTCCGCCCGCCGCGAGCGCAAGGATGCACACCAGCGCAAGCGCCGCGATCATCGGCCATTGCAGCCTGCGCACCCGGCGCATGAACTCGCCCGTCATAGCTCCCTCCTACCTGGCCCACAGCGTGACCAGCCGCGCAATGGCTCCGGCGCATAACAGACCCGTGATCAGGGACAGTTGCTCGCGGCGCTTTACAGGCAGCAGCAGTCCGCACAGCGCCGATAAGGCCGACAGCGCGCACAGGCTGGCCACCGTTTCCGTCAGCATGCAATCCCCCCTATCTCATCGCAAACACCAGCGTACCCGCCCGAAGCGCCGCGCCCACCAGAATCACGAACAGCACCGCGCAGGCGCACAGCGCGATCAGCAGAATGCGCAGCACGCTCGAGAAGTCCTGAAGGCAGGCGCCGATTTCCCCGGCGTGCAGCGGCTCAACCAGTGCCCCGGCCAGCCGGCAGGTCAGCATACAGGCCACCAGCCGCACAATCGGCGCAAGACACACCCCCAGCATGAGCGCAAGGCCCGTAATCCCCGCCGCATTCCTGACCAGCGCCGCGCTGAGCGTGACCGCGTCCATCGCGCCGGCCACCTCGCCGCCTACCACCGGCAGCAGGCTGTCAATCGCGTACTTGGCCGCGCGAATCGTCACGCCGTCGCGCGCCGCGCCCAGCAGCCCGCCCGCGGTCAGTATCGCCAGAAAGGCGGTCATGCACGCGCCGGTCAGATAGCCTGAAACCGAGGTCAGCAGCTTTAAGAGGCCGTGCAGCCGCACGTCCGGACTCAGCCGTCCCGCCGCCGCCACCGCCGCCGCGCACGAGGCCAGCACGAACGCCGAGCGGTACAGTGCCGAGGACAGCGCGCCGCTTAAAAAGGCGTACAGCGGGCGCATCACCCCGGCCGCCGCGTTCCCGCCGGTCATCGACAGCAGGGTCAGCAGCACCGGATACACCTTCTCAGTCAGACTGCCCACCCGCTCGATCGCCGCGCGCGCCGCGGTCAGCTCGCCCAGGAACAGCGCAATGAGCGCCTGCGCCTCGCCCAGATAGCACACCAGCTGCGCCGCCTGCGCCAGCTCCCCCGACAGAAATCGCCGGTTCAGCGCGCACAGCAGCGCGGGGATGGTCAGGCTCAGCAGCGCGCCGGGCACAAAGGCCAGCGCCTGCATCAGGCGCGCCTTTGCCTGCTCAAGCAGCCCTTCCCAGTCGACCGCCTCCGGACTCGCGCACAGCTCCAGTATCAGTCCCCGCACGTCGAAGTCCGCCTCCTCCTGCCAGCCGGACAGCTCGAGCGAGTCCACGACCCGCTCCAGCGCCCCCTGTTCCTCCTGAGCGCGCGCCCGGCCGCCCGTCAGCAGCACGGCCAGCGCCATCAACATAATCCATATTTTCCGCATGGCACACCTCCGGAGGTCGGCAGGGCCGACTGCCACTTGCTGCCGGTCGACAGGGCCGACGGCCACCTGCTGTCGCGGGTTCTATCGACGACCATTGGCCGCCATAAATTGGAGCGGCCAAGGTCTGCGGATTAAGGGCGGCGCTGCCGCCTCGGCCGGGGGAGGCTCCGCTTCGCTTCGCGCTCCCCCGGAGCCCCCACCGAAGTTTGCGCGCTGGCAGGCAGTGCCTGC
>CAKUFB010000368.1 GCA_934647145.1 uncultured Clostridia bacterium | reverse complement strand
GTCGAAGAGGAGCACGCCGAGGGCAATCCGGACGGCCACACGAAGGAGGATCACGACCACGGGCTCGACCCGCACATCTGGCTGGATCCGACGCTCGCGCAGGTCATGGTGGATAACGTGGCCGAAGGGCTGTGCCAGGCCGACCCCGACCACGCGCAGGAATACCGGGACAACGCCGAGGACTATAAGCAGCAGCTGGCGAAGCTCGACGAGGACTATCAGGCGATGATTTCCTCGGCGAAGCGCACCTTTCTGGTGTTCGGCGGGCGGTTTTCCTACGGCTACCTGGTGCGCCGCTATCACCTGACCTACGACTGCGCCTACGATTCCTGCTCCGCGGCGACCGAGCCCAGCGTGAAGGTGATGGCGCGCCTGATCGACGACATCCTGAAAAACGACCTGCCCGCAGTCTATCACGAGGAGCTGGCCTCCACCGCCGTGACCGACGCGCTGTGCGAGCAGACCGGCGCGAAGCCGCTGCTGCTGCACTCGGCGCACAACCTTTCCGCCGAGGACATGCAGGCGGGCAAGACCTTTCTGGACGTGATGTACGACAACCTGGAGAGCCTCAGGGAAGGACTGAACTAAGTGAACAACGACATCGTGATGACCGTGAAGAACGTGACGCTGGGCTACGAGCGCGAGCCGGTGATCCAGAACGTCTCCTTCACGCTGAAAAGGGGCGAAAACCTGTGCCTGGTCGGCGCAAACGGCTCGGGCAAGAGCACGCTGATCAAGGGCATACTGGGCCTGATTCCGCTGCGCAGCGGCCAGATTCTCATCCCGGCGACGCTCAGGCACGTGGCCTACCTGGCCCAGATCCACACCACTGACCGGGACTTCCCCGCCACGGTGCGCGAGATCGTGCTCTCCGGCACCCAGGTCAGCGGCCGGCGCCTGCCCTTCTATACCAAAAACGACCGCGCCCAGGCCGAAAAAGCGATGGCGCTGCTGAAAATCGCGGAGTTTTCGGGCAGGCGCATCGGCAGTCTGTCCGGCGGGCAGCAGCAGCGCGTGCTTCTGGCGCGGGCGATTGCGCGCGAGCCGGAGGTGCTGATACTGGACGAGCCCTGCTCGGCGCTCGACCCGGAAATCACGCAGGAGCTGTACGCGCTGTTTGACCAGCTCAGGCACGACATGGGCCTGTCCATGCTGATCTCCACGCATGACTGGGACTACGTCGCCCGCTCGGCTGACCGGGTACTGGAGCTCAGGCGCGAGGTCGAGTTCCTGGGCACGGCCGGGGAATGGCTGAGGCGAAAGGGGAGTGCGCGTTCATGAGAGAGTTCCTTTCGCTGCTGTCCTACCCGTTTTTGTACCGGGCGCTGATCGTGGGCGTGCTGGTGTCGCTGTGCGCGGCGCTGCTGGGCGTCGTGCTGGTGCTCAAGCGATACTCGCTGATCGGCCACGGCCTGGGCGAGGTGGGCTTCGCGGCGCTGTCGCTGGCCGTGGCGCTAAACCTGCCCCCGCTGGCGGTGTCCATTCCGCTGGTAGTCGCCGCCTCGTTCCTGATTATGTACCTGAGCCAGCGAAGCGGCACCTCAGGCGACATCGCCATCGGCATCATGGCCACGGCGGCGCTCTCCTTCGGCGTGATCATTACCTCGGTCACGCGCGGGTTCAATATCGACGTGAGCAACTACATGTTCGGCAGCATCATCGCGCTCTCGAGCGCGGACGTGTGGCTGAGCGTGGGGCTGTCGCTGGTGGTCATCGCCATGTACTCCCTGCTGTTCAACCGGCTCTTCGCCATCACCTATGACGAGGTCAACGCCCGCGCGACCGGCATCAACGTCACGCTGTATCAGTTCGTGATCTCCTTCCTGACCGCCATTACCGTCGTGCTGGGCATGCGCATGATGGGCACGATGCTGATCTCCAGCCTGATCATCTTCCCGGCCATGATCGCGCGCCGCCTGGTCGCCAGCTTCAGGGGCATGGTGCTGACGGCGGCCGGCGTATCGGTCGGCTGCTTCCTGATCGGCCTATACCTGAGCTATCAGCTCAGCCTGCCCACCGGCGCGTGCATCGTCGCCGTCAACCTGGCCGCGCTGGTCGTGTCGATGATCGTCTCCCGGCTGGCCGGTCTGAAAAATCGCTGATCACACCCGAAAACAGAACCTTGGAGGGATTCCATAATTCCTGAAGGGGCCAAGGCCCTCTGCCCCGTCATGGCGAGCGGCGAAGTGCTCCTGCGCTTCAGAAAGTTTTTCTTTACCGCCATCCGCTGAACGAAAAAACTCCTCTGCACGATTCGCCGCGCAGGGGAGTTTCTGTTTTTTTGGGGGAGTTACAGCTTCATCCCGACGTCCCGGCGCACGCGTCCCTCGCGCACGCACTGCTCAATCCGCGCGTGATCCGGCATAGCCAGTATCGCCCCGCGCCCGGTGGCAGTCAGGCCGCCCGCCGCGCAGGCGAAGCGCAGGATCTCCTCCAGCCGCGCCTGGGGCAGCGCCGCGATTTCCCGCGCGCTCAGGCCGCTCAGCTCGTGCAGCACCGCGCCCGTGAACGCATCGCCCGAGCCGGTGGTGTCCACGACCCGAACGTCAAAGGCGGGCAGCGTCCCCCGGCAGTTCGGCGTACGATAGGCGCAGCCCTTCTCCCCGTCGGTCACCAGCACCAGCGCCGCGCCCCGGCTGCCCAGTATTTCAAGGCCCTCGCTCAGGCTCTGCGTGCCGGTCAGCAGCGCCATCTCCTCATACG